>CALJSB010000075.1 GCA_937976305.1 uncultured Acidimicrobiales bacterium | reverse complement strand
GCTGTGGTCGCCGATTGACACAGCATGCGAACAACGGCGACCACGGTCTCCCCTCCCCGGTATCGCCGGGTTGGTCTGCGTTTGAGCTGCCTCCCGTGTGAGGTGGCATGGACCGGACCAGCAAAGTCTCGATGCTGGGTCTGCGATGGTCCCGGCCTCCCAGGCCCCACGCCGAGCGTCTACCCCGACCTGGGCTAGTCGACGACCGCTGGCGGCAACCGGTCAGCGATTGTCAGCGACGGCCTTCGGGAACCCAGGGAGCTGTTTCGCGAGCCACGAATGCGGCGATGCCAGCCTGCGCTTCCTCGGTGCGGAACAACTCACCGGACTGCTTCGTCATCTCGACAAGTCCCTCGTCGATGCCCATCGCGGGCACGTCGTTGATGATGCGCTTGCAGGCAGCAAGGGCCAGCGGGCCACCTCGCACGATCATGTCGATGTAGTGATCGACTCGAGCATCGATCTCATCTGCCGGAACAGCATCATTGACCAAGCCGACCTCGACCGCCCGAGCAGGCGTGATTCGTTCGGCGGTCAGGAACAACTCGGAGGCATCGGCTCGTCGCATCTTGGGCAGACAGACCACCGAGATGATCGCCGGAGCGACACCGAGACGGGCTTCGGTGAAGCCGAACTTTGCGTCGTCGCGCATCACCGAGATGTCACACACCGACACGAGGCCCACACCCCCACCTGTGGCGTGGCCGTCGATGCGTCCGATGACTGGCTTTGGTCCCCGCATGATCATGGTGAACACGTCGGCGAAGCTCAGACCCTTCGGTTCGGAGATGCCCGGCCGAGCCGACTTCAGATCGGCGCCTGCGCAGAACGTGTTGCCCGTGTTGGTCAGCACGATTACGCGGACCGATTCGTCGTTGTTTGCCGCCTCGATGCGTTGGGCCAACAGGTCGACGAGTTCGGGCGCCAAGCTGTTCTTGCGCTCGGGCAAGTTGAGCGTGATTGTCGCCACCCCATCCCGGGTTTCGATCAGCACGGCCTCGTTGTTGCTGGCGGACTCGTTCTCTGGAGCGTCGTTCGTATCTGTAGCCATCGCCTCCATCATCTACGGTGCAGACCCATGGCGTCGATTTTCACCCGAATCATTGAGGGCGAGATACCCGGACGAATCCTCCATGAGGACGACGTGTGTTTCGCCATGCTCGACATTCGGCCGCTCCATCCTGGCCACACTCTCGTGATCCCGAAGGCCGAGGTCGATCACTGGATCGACCTCGACGAGGCAACGGCAACGCATCTGATGACCGTGGCCAAGCGGATCGGTGAGGCGCAGAAGTCGGTCGTTGCGTGTGAGCGAATTGGGCTCATGATCGCTGGCTTCGAAGTGCCGCATACTCACGTACACGTCATCCCGTTGGCCTCGATGGCCAACCTCGACTTTGCCAACGCCGACACCAAACCGCTGGCTGATGCCCTCGATTCGATGGCCGACCAGCTCCGGGCCGCTCTCTCCTGAGCAAAGCGGTCCGTTCGATGAAGGCCGCCGACCTCGCCGCTCGTGACGGTTGGTTCTGTTGGTTGTGTGAAGGTGAGATCGACCCAGCGTTGCCGGCCAACAGCCGCAATGGCGGCACCGTCGACCACGTGGTGCCTCGCAGTCGGGGTGGTCGCACGGTGCCCGAGAACCTTCGGCTGGCGCATCGTCTCTGCAACGGTCGTCGGGCGGACACGCTCCCCGAACTCGAGTGGCCCGCCGATCTGTATCCACTCGATGCCAGTGATTTGTGGACCACGATCGCCCGGCTGGTGCGGCGCCCTGGCTCGAGCGAGCTTGCTGCGCTGTTTCCGACCGAGGACTTGGCTCGCGCTGGATCGGTCTGGGCGGTCGAGCAGGCCTGTGCCTTCGTCGGGGGAGAGTGGCAGGGCTGGGTGAAGCCGGTCGGCGCTGGTCATGCATGCGCCGTCCACCTCTCCGTGACGGGTGCCGCTTCACCGGGCCGTCCGAAAGTCGCAGACCGGCGGCGGCGCTAGCAGTAGCAAGCGACGGTCCACCTTGGGTCCACCGCCCTGCAGCACTCAGATAGCGGCGATTGGCTGACCCGGCCAAGATGGGCCGGTGACCACACCGAATTCTCACCCCGCTTCGTTCGATCTCGACGACGCCAATGTCTTGACCGGGCCGCGCGGTCAGATAGGGCATCGTCGCCACATCGAACACACCGAGCGTCTCGAACGAAAGCTCTGGTCGCCACGTTCCGGCGTGTGGTCGGTCGTTGGCAACGGCTTGTCGAACCAGAACTTTGTCGAGGGTCCGGAGGGCCTCATCTGCATTGACACCGGTGAGTCGAACCAAGAGATGGCCTGGTCGCTGGCTGAGGTTCGCAAACACACCGATGCGCCGGTTGCTGCGGTGTTGTACACACACTTTCACTACATCGGCGGAACCCGAGCTGTTCTCGACGAGGCCGGCGACAGCTCGCCCCAGATCCCGATCTGGGGCCATCCCGGTATCGAAGGCAATCTGGCTCGAATCGGAAGCGAAGTGAGTGCGGCAGCCCAGCGTGGCCTGGTCCACCAAATGGCCATTCTCATGCCAACCGATGGAGTAGACGGCACGATCAACCTCGGCCTCGGCGAATCGTTCCGCCACGCCGACCACGCACCGTTCACCCGCGAAGTGCTGCTGCCAACCGACTTCTTCGATCCAGCCGAGACGATGTCGACCACCATCGCCGGGTTGATCGTGGAGATCACGCCGGCGCCATCTGATGCTGACGACTCAGTCACGATCTGGTTCCCCGAGCTCGGCCTCGGGGTCAACAACATCCTGTGGCCGACGCTCTTCAACGTCTTCGCTATTCGAGGCGAGGAGTATCGAGATCCGAGAATCCTGCTCGATGGGCTCGACCACCTCGCGACCCTCGATGCCGACCACTTGGTGGGCTGCCATGGTCCGCCACTGTCGGGAGCAGACGAGATCGCCGGCAACATCGAGGAGTATCGAGATTCGATTCAGTTCATGTGGGATCAGACTGTTCGTGGTCTCAATCGCGGCCTCACGCTCGACGAGCTCACCGAGTTCGTTCAGCTGCCGTCGCTTTTCGATCGCACGTATCTCACGCACCAGTACTACGGCCTTGTTGAGCACCACGTCCGTCAGATCCACGCCGGGCTGCGGGGCTGGTTCGATGGTCACGAGGCGTTGCTC
>CALJSB010000074.1 GCA_937976305.1 uncultured Acidimicrobiales bacterium | reverse complement strand
ATCAGCGCCATGCCGGCGACCGTTGCTGCGGCCCGACGGAAGCCGAAGCGGCGGGAGTGGCTAGTTCTCTGCATTGAGGATTCCTCCGGCGAAGTAGCGGGCAACGTCTTGCTCCTCTTGATTCAACGTCGTTCCATCAGTTCCTGAGAACATCAAACGTCCCGGGTCTCTCGTGGCGTGACGCAGCCCGAGGATGTGGCCGATCTCGTGGCTCGTCACCCGCTCATCGGGAACCGTCGGTTCATCAACGACGAAGAACACTCGCGTCCCCGTCGGTGCGAAGCCGTTCACGCCGAACGCCTCAGACAAATAGAAGCCGTTGATCTGACCGGCATCAGGGGCGTCGACCCGGGCCAACTCGTCGAACAGCGGATCGACCTCACCGTCAACCACGAGCGGCAACAGCGCAGCTGATGAGACCTCGACCGTGCGAACGACGAGCGGGTCGAAGTCGATGCCCGCTTGGGCCCAGATCTCGCGGACGTTCTCGCCGATCGCCGCAATCTCCGCCTCGGTCCGGGCCGAGCCGATGCTGGCACCTTCGGTATCGACCAACCGGTAGAGCGTGAGCGAAAGCGTCAATGTCTCTCGTTCACCGCCATCTGCCGTTGCCGTGGCGGAGTCATCTGGGACTGCTGTTCTGGTGGATGCGGCACAGGCCGCGAGCACGAGGGTCAACGCGGCGATGACAACGATCGCCTGGACCCGACGTGGACGCACAGCACATGAACCCGATCGGGCGGGTGAAGCTTCCCCGCCGCTGATGAGACGGCAGAGAAGTTTCTCGACCTCGTCTGTAAGGATCTGGCATTGGGTGTGTCCAATCGTTGTAGAGATCGCCAGCGAGGAGCTGAGAGGTGAACGACAACAGACGGGAGGAACTCTTCACCCAGTGGATGGCCGAACACCGCGGCATCGTGGTGAAGGTCGCCCGTAGCTTCACCAGCACAAGCGCCGACACCGACGATCTCATCCAAGAGATCTTGATCCGGCTGTGGGCGTCGATCGATCGGTATCGCGGTGAATCGAAGCCGTCGACCTGGATCTACCGAGTGGCGCTCAACCGAGCCCTCACCTGGCAGCGAGACACGAGCCGACACCGAGTGGCGAGCCCGACGCACGAGCTGCAACAGCTCGAAGCGTCGACCAACGCAGACGACCAGTACCACCTCAACCGCCTCTACGAACAGATTCGCCAACTGTCCAAGTTCGACCGCTCGCTCATGCTGCTCTCGCTCGACGGATTCAGCTACGCCGAGATGTCGGAGATCACCGGCCTCAGTGAATCAAACGTTGGTGCTCGCCTCAGCCGAGCCCGCAGCACCTTGATGGCCGCAATCTCGGAGGACAGTGCTTTCTCGGAGGACAGTGCTTTCTCGGAGGACAGTGCATGAATGAGCGACGCATGAACGACCCATCCAACGACCGAGAACCGACCTTCCCCGGCCCCGAACTCACCAACCTCTGGAACCGACAGGAGACACCCATGTCACAAGCAACGCTTCCCCACGAACTGACCAGACTCACCAGCACTATCAAGGACGACCATCGCTCCAAGCAGCTTCGACTGGCGTGGATCAACGTGCGAGAGATCGTGCCGATTGCGCTCTTCGCTGCCTTCTTCATCTATCTCGGCGTGGTCGACGACCCCGGCCTGTTCGTCTCCGCTGCGCTGTGCGCTGGCATCGGCGTCTTCATGGTGCGATCGTCCCTCAAGCAACGCCGGGTCGAGCAGCAGTTCGACACCAGCAGCGTGCGAGAAACGATCGAGCGCTCGTTGTCGCAGGCCCGCTTCCACCACTGGATGTATCGCTACGTCGGCATTTGGTACTGCGGGCCCCTCGGAGTCGCATTGGCCATCCTCTACATCGGCACCATCCGCGATGATCCGAACGGGGCAAAGCTGGGCGACATCTTCGCCGCTGCCTGGTTCATCGCAGTGCTGGTCATTCTCTGGCTGTGGGGACGTCGGATTGCCAACAACCGCTGGCGACCAGAAGTAGAGCGGTTCGAAACCTTGCTCGCAGACGTCGAAAACACCTGAGAAACCCAGGGCGACCGATTGCCACGCCAATATCAACTTACGTCGTGCCACTCGAGCCGCCTAGGTTCTCGGCGTGGACGCAATCACCAGCACCGAACCACAGGTTCGGCGGGCCGCCAGCGGCTACGGAGTGGTTGCGTTGGTGGCGGCAAGCGCCGCTGTCGCTCAGTCATTCGGGCGCTTCGCCTACGGCGTGGTGTTGCCCGCGGTTCGGGATGACTTGGGCATCTCCAACACGCTGGCCGGGTTCATCGGCACGTTGAATGTGGCGGCGTATCTCGTCGGCACGATCGTTGTTGCTGCGATCACCTCGAAGCTCCGCTTGATGAGTGTTCTGCGATTGGGTTTCGTGTTCTCGGTGTGCGGATTGGCTTTGGCCTCCATTGCACCCGGGCCGGCTGTGCTTGGCCTCGCCATGTTCCTCGCCGGGCTCGGTGGCGCATTCATCTGGATCCCGGCCCCCGCCATTGCTGCTGATGCCATGGGCCCCGAGCGGCGAGCGATTGCCGTTGGCTTCGTGGCGTCCGGGATGGGTATCGGCGTCGTGTTCAGCGGACAGCTCGCTGGGTGGGCTCGATCATCGATGGGCGATGAGGGTTGGCGCACCGTCTACACCGTCCTCGCCGCAATCGCCGTTGTCGTCGCCGTGGGCTTCTACACGATGGTCAACCATCACCAAGAGAAGACGTCGTCCGGCGGTGGGTTTGGCGGCTTCGGTGCACTCAAGAACATGCGGGGTTGGCTGGCCCTCACCGTCGCGTACACCTGCTTCGGTTTCATGTACCTCCTCATCCTCGCCTTCCTCACCACGAAGCTCGAGGACGACAATGGATGGACCACTTCGCGAGCATCGCTTGCCTTCACCCTCGTCGGTATTGCCCTGATCTTCGGCGGGCCTCTCAGCGTTTCGGTGGTGAATCGAATCGGCGCACGCCGCGTGCTTGTTGTGGCCTTCCTTCTCTGGTGTGTGGTGGTCATCGGCCTGCTGCCCGGATGGGAAATTCCGACGCTCGTGCTCTCCGTCTTCGTCGGGCTGATGTTCTCGGCCATCCCCTCAACCATCACCGTCTACGTCGTGCAAAACACCAGCGCCAACGACTACGGCCCTGCGTTCGCCGCCGCCACGCTTGCCTTCGGTGTGGCCCAGATGGTGTCACCCCAGGTCGGCGGCATGGTCGCCGACCTCGCTGGCTCGTTCACCACCGTGTTCATCATGTCGTCAGCCGTTGCCGCCCTCGGTGCACTTGCGGCGTGGCAGCTGCCGAGAACCGACACGGCAGACACCTAGCCCCATCGAGTTCTGCGGAGCGGAAACCTACGACAACCGACCGCACGTCGTCGATTACTGTCCCTGTTGTGAATGAGTTCGTCGATCGCTATCGCCGCGATGGGTTCGTCAGCGGCGTACCCATCCTCTCTACCGGGGAGGCCACCGCGCACCGTCGTCGGCTCGAAGAGGCCGAGGCGCAACTCGGCCCGCTGCACTACCGAGACAAGATCTCGACCCTGCTCCCCTCAGCCCACGAGCTCGCAACCCACCCGGCGGTGCTCGACGTTGTCGAGGCCTGCATCGGGCCGGACATCCTCGTCTACAACGCGACCTACATCATCAAAGAACCCGCAACCGAAGCCCACGTCGAATGGCATCAGGACCTCACCTACTGGGGCCTCGCCGATGACGACGCCCAGGTGTCGATGTGGCTGGCGCTGGCCCCGGCCACCGAGGAATCGGGCTGCATGACGTTCCTCCCCGGCACCCACCTTCGAGGCAAGGTCGCTCACAAGAGCGGGGGCCGCGAAGGGACCACGAAGACCAACGTGTTGTTGCGCGATCAACGTATTGAACACCCAGAATCCGAGCACGGACTCGATCTCGGTCGGGCCACGGTCGCGGCGCTCGCTCCTGGCGAAGCGTCGTTTCACCATGGCTGGACGGTGCACGCATCGGCCCCCAACCGCAGCACCGATCGACGCATCGGGCTCAACGTGCAATACGTGGCTCCGCACAACCGAGTGGACGACGACGAGGGTCTGACCGCACTGCTGGCCCGAGGTTCTGATCCCTACGAATACTTCGGGACCGATCCGGTGCCGAGCGATCTCAACGACGCCGCCGTGATGCGATGGGAAAAGGTTGCTGAAGCCATGAAGGCCGGGTTCACGCTCGGCACAGACGACTAACGTCGAACCCGCTGCCGTCGTTGCTGTAGCACTACCAGCTGCAACCGGATTCGAGCACCGGTGAGCCGAACCCGACGACCGGATCAAAGACCGACAACCAGAACGAGTGATCGCCCTGAGTCGCCAGCACTATCTCGAAGACTCCGTCGCCGTTGAGGTCAACAACATCCGTCACCGAATGGTGCACCTTGAAGACGGCAGGCAGATCGGTCACCAAGTCGTCGATGCCGGCCTCGTCAGCTTCGGCTTGTGACGTCGAGATCACCGCCAACGGAATGTTCGCGACAACACCTTCGGCATCGACCTGGCGCAACAACACGATGGAGTAGTCACCAACAGCCGAGGCAAAGAACGGCTCGCCACCAAGGGTTGCCTCGATGATCACTTCGTCGACGCCATCGCCCTCGAGGTCGACCCGCAGAGCCTCTCGCACGCTGACGTCTGGCGAATCGAGGCCATCCGCGATCAGTGCCTCCTCAATGGCGCCGCGATGCTCGTCAGACGCCACGACAGGTACAGCGAACCTCGGGAAGAGCTCCCAATCGAGGCCGGTGGCACCAGCACCGAGATCGAGCACAGCGAGGCACGGGTCGCTGTTCGAAGCGAGATTTGACGACACCGTCAGGGGCGCACCCACATCGGACGACACACCGATGATCTCGAGACCGGCGGGGGGTTCTGGGTTGCCACTCGCCGTTGGAATCCAGCCCTCGGGACCAAACGCGCCGACATGCACACCGGAGGAGAACAAGTGATGCACGCCAGGCTCTGGCGCAATCACGTCTCCGTCTGACGCATCGATGTTGACATCCTCCGTCGACGCCTCCGTCGAGTTCTCGGTCGAGTCCGACGGCGGGCTGGCACCCTCGTTTGCACCGGCGCTACAAGCTGACGCAAGCAGCAACATCGCGAAACACAATCCCCCCATACGCATGACGTGAACATACGTCACGAATGCGGCCCACGGGGTTCACCTCCAGGTGAGAACACACAACCGTAACAACGTGCTCCCTCACGCACGGCTGGGACAGAGCAACGTTGGTCACCACCTGATTGGCGTGGACTCCATGAGCAACCGGGCCGCCGTCGGAGCATGTCCCCCAACTCGTCGCGATCCAGGTTGGCCGTGTGAGCCCACCTCCGAGGAGGTGGTACCCATTCCGTCGGTCGACCCCGCAGCAATGTGAGCGATCAGTCGAGCGACGCCGGCACCCCCACGGCCGCGCTCTGCCGGGCGGCCATCCGGCCCGTGGAAGTCGAAGGGACCAGAACGGCGTTGTGTCATACGATTCGGGCATGGCAGGCAAGATCGCTGAATCACTCCGAAACGCCCCGCCCGAAGTGCTCTACGCGGCGACAGAAGGACACCACCTACAGATCGGGCCGGGCGAACCAGCCATCAGCGAATGGGCTGCCCTCGGGCTCGAACTGCCCGACCTCCCGGTCATGCGCCGAGCTCGGGTCGAGCGCATCAAGACCAAGCTCGCCGAGTTTGGATACGACGGGATCATCGTGATGGACCCGATGAACATCCGGTATGCCTCCGACACGACAAACATGCAGATCTGGGTGATGCACAACGGCGCTCGCTACGCCTACGTCGGGGCCGACGGCCACGTGATCGTGTGGGACTACGTCAACTGCGAGTACCTCTCGGGGCACAGCGAAGTGGTCGACGAAGTTCGCCCGGCAATCGGCTCCACCTACTTCCTCGGTGGCCCTCGTTATGCCGAGCATGCCAACCGTTGGGCCGATGAAATGATCAGCCTGATCAACGAACGGTGCGGCGAAAACGCACGGATCGCCGTCGACCAATGCCATCAGATCGGCTACCAGCGACTCGCCGAAGCCGGCATCACCGTCGGAAGCGGGCAAGAGGTGATGGAGAACGCTCGCCTCATCAAGAGCCCAGACGAAATCAAAGCCATGCGCTGCGCCGTTGCCGCCTGCGAGATCACCATGAACGAAATGAAGGAAGCGCTGCGGCCGGGCATGACCGAGCGTGAGCTCTGGGCCAAGCTGCACGAGGGCAACATTCGCCGGGCGGGCGAGTGGATCGAAACTCAGATCTTGGCGTCAGGTCCGCGTACCAACCCCTGGATGCAGGAGGTGTCGAGCCGGGTGATCGAAGACGGCGACATCGTCGCCTACGACACCGATCTCGTTGGGGCCTACGGGATGATGTGCGACGTTTCACGCACCTGGATCGCCGGCGACAAACCGCCCTCAGCGGCCCA
>CALJSB010000073.1 GCA_937976305.1 uncultured Acidimicrobiales bacterium | reverse complement strand
CGAGATGTTTGGTCACCGCCTCGAAGCTGCCCGCCGGTTTGTCGCCGCTCAGGGGCTCGATCGCATCATCGGCGCCACCGGGTCGAATGCTCGAATCGGCATCGTGGCGGCAGGTCAGGGTTACGGCGAAGTACGGGATGCGCTCGGCCAGCTTGGCCTCGGAGCTGACGACGACTTGGAACGCCTCGGCATCCGCCTCTACAAGCCGGCGATGATTTGGCCCATGGAGCCGGACCGCCTCGGCGAGTTCGCGACCGACCTCGAAGAGATCATCGTTGTCGAAGAGAAGCGGGCCTTTGTCGAGACCCAGGTGAAAGACATCCTCTACGGCACCACAGCCGGACGAGATGGACGACCGCCTCGCGTGCTCGGCAAGACCGACGACGAGGGTCGGCCGTTGATCGGCCACTCCGGTGGGCTGGTGTCCGGAGATCTGGTCGAGCCGCTTCGTCGCCGTCTCAGCCGCTTTCTCGTCGAGTCCGACCTGAAGCCTGAGCGGAAACGCATCCCGCTCATCTCCGCCGATTCCGGGGAGCTGCCATCACGTACGCCGCACTTTTGTTCGGGTTGCCCCCACAATCGCTCGACCGTCGTTCCCGAGGGCTCGCAAGCGCTCGGCGGCATCGGCTGCCACGGCATGGCGCTCAACATGGATCGCAAGAACTACGGCATCACCCACATGGGCGGCGAGGGCGTGCAGTGGGTCGGCGCAGCCCCGTTCGTTGATGACGATCACCGCTTCCAGAACCTCGGCGATGGCACGTTCGCCCACTCCGGTTCGCTCGCCATCCGCCAGGCCGTATCGGCCGGCACCAACATGACCTACAAGATTCTCTACAACGGCACGGTGGCCATGACCGGCGGCCAAACGGCAGCCGGCGAGATGCCCGTGCCCGACCTCACCCGCATGCTTGAGGCCGAAGGAGCATCAGCGATTGTCGTCGTCACCGACGATCTCAAGAAGTACCCATCTGGCTCGGTGTTTGCGAAATCGGCCAAGGTCGTCCATCGCGACAAGCTCGACGATGTCCAGCGCGAGCTTCGCGACGTCGAGGGCGTGAGCGTGCTGGTGTACGACCAGGCGTGTGCCGCCGAGCTGCGCCGGGGTCGCAAGCGGGGCAAGTTCGAAACACCCACCACTCGGGTGATGATCGACGAGTCGATCTGTGAGGGTTGTGGCGACTGCGGCGAGGTGTCGAACTGCGCCAGCGTGCATCCGGTGCAAACACCGTTCGGCCGTAAGACGCAGATTCATCAAGAGTCGTGCAACTTCGACCTCACCTGCCTCAAGGGCAACTGTCCCGCCTTTGTCACGATCGAGATCGATCCTGACTACAAGCCCTCAAAAGCCGCTCAGGCGGGCGTGCCAGACGGGCCCGTCCCCGCCGATCCCCAGGTGCCGGCCGACGGCAACGTGTTGTTCATCGGCATCGGCGGCACGGGAGTGGTCACCGTCAGCCAAGTGCTCGCTACCGCCGCCCTGCTAGATGGCAAGGTGTCGAACGGACTCGACCAAACAGGTCTGGCCCAAAAAGGCGGCTCGGTTGTCGGCAACCTGCGGATCACTGCGGAGGAAGCCACGGGCTCGAATCGGGTCGAGACTGCAGACACCATGCTCGTGTTCGATTTGCTCACCGCAACCAAGAATCTCGACCGCACCGACCCGGACTCAACGACGGCCATCGTGTCGTCCGACCTCGTGCCAACCGGTGCCATGGTGTCCGGCCGAGGCGCTGAAACCTTCCCCGAACTCGACGCCTACCGAACCGTGATCGATCACTCGACGAAGGCCGACGCCAACGTGTGGATCGATGCGGCCAGCATCGCTCAACGGGTCTACGCATCGCAGCCCGCCGCCAACATTCTGGTTGTCGGCCTTGCTTTCCAACGAGGCCTCATCCCCGTGAGCGCCAGCTCGATCGAGCGGGCCATCGAACTCAACGGGGTCGCCATCGAACTCAACCTCGAAGCGTTCCGCCTTGGCCGTCGCCTCGCTGCCGACCCAGCGCTACTAGCCTCGCTCAGCGAGTTCGACGACGCTGACGCCGCAGCCGATCGAGCGCCTGCACTTCCGTCGCACCTCGCCGTGTTGGCCAGCAAAGCCACTGGCACCGAGATCGCCGGCGATGACCCGCTCCACGACGTCGTGGCCTGGCGACTGCCCGAGCTGGTTGGCTGGCAGAACGAGGCCTATGCCGACACCTTCGCCACAACGGTTCGCCGGGTGCGAGACGCCGAACACGACGCGGTCGGCAACCGAACCGATTTGAGCCAAGCCGTTGCCCGCTACCTCTACAAGGTGATGGCCTACAAAGACGAGTACGAGGTGGCACGGCTTGCGCTGAAGTCAGACGTGGCCGAGCAGGCTCGTGCTCGCTTCGGGCCAAACGCCAAGGTGAGCTACCGGCTCCACCCGCCGACGCTCAAGAGCCTGGGCCGCAGCGAGAAGATCTCGATCCCCGAGGCCGCCGGTCGCAAGATGTTCGAGGGGCTGAGCCGCACGAAGAAGATACGGGGCAAGAAGTTCGACATCTTCTCGAAGACCGCTGAGCGTTCGATGGAGCGAGAGCTGATCGACGAGTACAACTCGCTGATCGACCGCTTGCTCGCCGGGCTCACGGCCGACAAGTACGACGACGCCGTCGAGATCGCATCGCTGTTCGACATGGTGCGGGGCTACGACGAGGTCAAAGCCAAGAACGTGTCGGCCTACCGAGGCGCCGTCCGCTCAGCAATGGCTGACTACCAGGCCTGAGGCGACGCTCGCCCGCCGAGTTCGGTTTCGGCCGATCAGGTGCTACCGGTCACGCAGAACCGGGCATCGGGGTATGCAGAATCGGCATGTTCTCGGGCTCGAGGCCAAGAACGATCAACTGCTTCGAGAAGCCAATAAAGGAGCCCATCGCATAGGTGAGCTCCATGATCTGGGCCGGGCTGAAGTGTTGGTACAGCTTCGCCTTCAGTTCATCTGACGGTGTTGCACCACCGGCGAGGATCACGTCTGCCCACTCGAGGGCTGCCTTGTAGTTCTCGGGGAGATCACTCTCGGCGTGGTCGTCGGTGATTGCTTCGACTCGCTGTTCGCTGAGGCCGGCCTCACGGGCCTGCTCAAATCGGATCTGCGTTCAAAGCCCGCAGCCGGTTTGCGTCGCATTGCGAAGGCGGACGAGTTCCTTGACGTCGGCGGGCACCTCCCCGGCAGACCAGAGCGTGGCGTACATATTGTTGAACGCCGCTCGCACCTCAGGGCTGTGGGCCAAGACGGTGCGGATGTCTGGCGCCTTGCCATCAACAGCAGAAACGAGGCGGGGTGTTGTTGCCATCAGAATGCTCCAGTCGAGTCGTTGGTCGGGGCTGTGCCGAGGAGAGAATTGTCAAAGCGGTGCGTGATCTCCCATGCGGCAAGTGCGGTGGTCAGCGTGACAACACCGTCATTGCCGATGGCGGTTGCGAGGTCGTGCACTTGTTCGTCGGTGACGCCGTGGATATCGATGACGTATTGCTCGGCAAACGCGATGCACGACTTGGTGGCGGCGTCGAACCGATCATCGGTTGGCCATTGAGCCAGCGACTCGACCATCTGCTCGTCAAGCCCCGCTGCCACCGCGGCGGCGGACCGAGGCTCGTTCCACGCGTGGGTGTTGCCCAGCAGCGTTGCCGTGCGCAGTCGACAGAACTCGAGGATTCGAGCATCGACGCAGCCCGCCCATACGGCATCGAAAACCTTGCCGTGGTCGGCCGCTAATCCTTCGTGCATGCCGAGCACGTCGTCGCGACACGTCGCATCGTCGAGAAGCCAGCTCATGGTCAGAAGCTAATCCGGGTTCGTGGAACGAACCAGCACGCATGCTTGGTATGGCTGCTGGTGTGACCGTTGTCGGTGCCAGATGACACGAAAGTTCTGAGGGTCTTCGGACGTTGACTATTGGTAAGCCCCTAAGGAGTTCAGACCAATGTTCACCAAGAAGAACCCGCCAAGCCCCGCCATCGAGAAGGCCCTCAACGGTCGATACAACGAGTTCGAAATGGCCACCATCGACGAGCTCTCGACCACCGTCGATCTCGACGCCGGGCAGGTCTTCGTCCGAGAGGGCGCACGAGGCCAAGAGGCAATCATCATCCTCGACGGCACCGCAGCGGTCAGCCGTGGCGACGAGATCATCGCCAGCGTCGGCCCCGGCGACATCGTGGGCGAAGGGTCGCTCCTCACCGGAGATCCTCGCAACGCCACTCTCGTCGCAACCGAGAAACTCACCGTCGCTGTGCTGAACCCTCGCGAGTTCTCGAGCCTCCTCAGCCGGTGCCCCCGCCTGCAAGCTGAGGTCAAGAGCGTGGCCAAAGCTCGCTCCTGACCACCGCTAGCGTTGGTCGCCATGAGCGACCCGCAGATCGACCCACCGGTTTCCCCCGCCGGTGGGTCGTTCGCGTTCTACGAAGATGAGCACCGACTCGACCAGTACCTGAAGCATCGCCATCAGCAGGTGACCAGCCCAAACCTCGTGATGGAAGATCCAGCGTTCATGCGGGTGGCCGGAAAACTCGGCGGCCAGCGAGTGCTCGACCTCGGTTGTGGTGACGGCACGTTTGCCACCCAGTGCATCGAGCAAGGTTGCGACAGCTATCTCGGCATCGACGGGGCCAGCGGCATGATCGAGCGAGCTCGGGTTCGCTGCTCGGACCCGCGAGCGCAGTTCGCAGTTGTCGACATGGCGACGTTTGAACCTCCGCAGTCAGGGTTCGATCTCGTCTCATCTCGGCTTGCCCTTCACTACCTCGCCGATCTCGGACCAACGCTTCGCGCCGCCCGCCGAGCCCTCGCACCAGACGGACGCTTCATCGCCACGGTCCTCCACCCGGTGCTCACGTCTGGGCCCACCACGTCGGCCGGGCAGCGTCAGACGCTCGAAGTCGACGACTACTTCTCCCCTGGGCCTCGCACCCGCGAGTGGTTTGGCGAGCCCGTCACATGGCACCACCGCACGATCGAGAACTACCTCAACGATCTGCAAGCGGCCGGCTTCGCGCTCACTGACCTCCGCGAGTGCGAGCCGGTTGAGGCTCAGTTTGCTGGCAACGCCGAGGAGTACGACAGGCGGCGGCGTGTCCCGCTGTTTCTGTTGCTCGCTGCTGTCACTGCCTGATTCGCGGCCACCGTCTCATTTGCAGCGACGTACGGTCGCTCTAGATCGGGTCGACGTCGCCGCACGACGTGAACGTGAGCAAGGAGCCATCGACCGAAGAGCTGAGGCCAGACGACCCGTCGTTACCGAGAGCTGTTTGCAGGCCCGTGTCGAGAAGGAGCGCGTCCTCGGCGGAGTCCATCATCACGTTGGCAGCGACGCAGAGCCGATCATCGAGTCGGTAGCTCACATAGCTGTCGCCGGCCCAGCCCTGCAGCGCCGCGAGTTCGGCCGCTTGGTCGAGATCGAGGGCGAAGGAGAGCATCGCCACCCCGAGCGTGCCTTCGTGGAGCACGAGGCCCTCTGTAACGATCGGTCGCTCGACCGCAACCGCAGTCTCTCCATCGAGGTAGCTGTCGGGAAACAGCACTTGCTCGTTCGTCGCCGGGGGGTTGCGGATCAGTTCGATCAAGCCATCGACACCGAGTTCGTCAACCACACTCTCGGTGAATGTCGGCCCGGTGCCGTACACGAAGTTGAGAAAGTCAGTGGGGCCAGCGCCCGTCTGAGCTGCGAGCGAATCGGTGATGATCGGCAACTCGGGTTCGACCGCTTGGCGCTCTGCTTCTGGCAGGGATTGCACGTAGGCAAAAGCAACGTATTGCGGCACGCCCTCGAGGGCGGCAGCCCACGGGTAGGGCCGTTCGCTTGTCGGCTCGCCTCCGAACTCTCGAACGTTTTGACGATGAAGAGCGTGCACGAGCTCGTGCACGATGATTGTTTCGGTCTCGGCTTCGGTGCTTTGAATCTCGACCGAAACCGAGAGCGTTCGGTCTTCGCCCCGGTCACAACACACACCACGGATTCGATCGAGGCGGATCTGGTTGGCATCGGATCGGTTCAGATCATCTGGGACGAGGCGGAATGCTCGCATCAGCACCCACTCGGGCTCCTCGATCGGCTCGAACCCGATCGCGAACTCGCGCCCGATGTCTTCGAGGGTGTTCACCTCAACCGGGCTGGTGAACTCGAGTTCGTGGGTGACTTCTACGAACTCGTGCAGCTCGGCGATCTCTTTCTCGGTGATCTGCCACTCGCCACCGTCAATGACAACCGGCGTGTTGTCGGGCTCGGTCGTTGAGGTGGGCCCAGTCGTTGTTGTGGGCTCGGTCGTTGGTGGCTGGGTGGTTGACGACTGAGTAGTTGAGGGCTGGGCGGTTGTCGTCTCAGCAGCTGCAACCGCGTCACCAGATCGAAGTGTCGTGCCTGTCGTTGCGTCGGGCTCGCTCGCGGTGCAGGCAGAAAGGGCCACAACGGCTGCGAGCGCCACTGCCTGACACCGTCGTGAGCGCACAAACATCGTTGGAAAATCCTAGATGAGACTGGTCGGTCCGGATCGTCGCCCTGACCCCGCCCGACGTCCACCGGAGTCTTCTGCGCGTTCAGTGTGAACTCCGACACGGTTTTGGTGAATAATCATGGGCGACTGTCCCGCCTCTCACTCAGGAGCAAACATGACCGACGTCAAGGGTTCGATTCTCGGGAACGCGGTTCTCCGCAAGGAAGACCCCGGGCTACTCGTGGGTGACCGCAAGTACTCCGGCGACCTCGACGCACCCGGCGCACTCCATGTGCACTTCGTGCGCTCGCCCTTCGCTCACGCCACGCTCGGCAACATCGACTCGTCAGCGGCCGCCGGCATGCCCGGCGTGAAGGCGGTCTACACCGCTGACAGCTTCGAGCTCCCGCCCTTCCTCGGCTTCCCGATGATGCCGCCTGAGACGGCCCGCCCGATGCTCGCCACCGGCAAGGTTCGCTACGTCGGCGACATCGTTGCCATGGTCATTGCTGAGTCACTGGCCCAAGCCCAAGACGCCGCTGAGAACGTCGTGGTCGACTACGACCCGCTGCCCGTGCTCACCAGCGCAAAGGACGCCATCGCTGATGGGGCCCCGGTGCTGATCGAAGCGCACGGCTCCAACATCGTGTTCGCCACCGCAGTCGGTGCCGGCGACGACGATCCAGATCCGATGGAAGGCGCCGAGCACATTGCTGAGTGTTCGATGTACAGCCAGCGCCTCGCTGGTGTGCCGATGGAGCCGAACGGCTGCGTTGCGATCCCTGACGGCGACAGCATCGACGTGTGGATTTCGAGCCAGAACCCCGTGGCCATCAAGGAGCCGCTCGTCGGCTTGCTCGGCCTCGATCCCGACAACGTCCGAGTGGTCGCTCCGGCCGTCGGTGGTGGCTTCGGCCCCAAGGCCGGCGCCTACAGCGAGTTCATGCTCACCACGAAGGCTGCGCTCGAACTCGGCACGGCAGTCCGCTGGACCGAGATTCGCTCCGAGAACATGGTCAACATGGTGCAGGGGCGCGACATGTTCCTCGACGCCAAGCTGGGCCTCACCAAAGACGGCATGATCACCGGCCTCGACGTCAACTGCGTTGCCGACGCTGGCGCCTACCCCGGCATCGGCGCCATCCTGCCGCTGTTCACCCAGACGATGGCTCAGGGTGTCTACGCCATGCCAGTGCTGCGCTTCAACGGCGTGACCGCCACCACCAACAAGACACCCATCGGTGCCTACCGAGGCGCCGGACGCCCCGAGGCCACCCAGGTGCTCGAGCGTGTGATGGACATCGCCGCCATGGAGCTCGGCATCGATCCGGCCGAACTGCGGCGCAAGAACTTCCTCCAACCCGAGGACTTCCCGCTCACCACACACGGCGGTGCCAACTACGACTGCGGCGAATACGAGAAGGCTCTTGACGCAGCACTCGAGGCAGCCGGCTACGCCGACATGCGAGCCGAGCAAGCCGCTCGTCGTGAGGCTGGCGATGCCAAGCAGATCGGTATCGGCGTCAGCTCCTACGTCGAGGTGACCGCCCCCGCCGGCATGCACGTCGAATACGGCGCTGTCGAGATCAACGAAGACGGCTCTGTGACCGCACGCGTGGGCACCAGCTCACACGGTCAGGGTCACGACACGGCCTTCTCGATGATCGTGAGCGACATGCTCGGCGTCGACATGCAAGACGTCACGCTCCTCCAGTCGGACACCAACGAGATTCCTCGTGGCACCGGAACGATGGGCTCACGCTCACTGCAAACGGCAGGCTCGGCCGTGCACGTGGCGTCAGAGACGGTGCTGGCCAAGGCCAAGCAGCTCGCCGCTCACATGCTCGAAGCTTCAGAGTCCGACATCGAGACGGCCGACGGTGGCCTGCAAGTTGCCGGTGTGCCGGCCAAGGCGCTCAGCTGGGCTGATCTGGCCGCTGCTGCCAACGACGATTCGAAGCGTCCTGAAGGAATGGAGCCAGGCTTGTCACACGAACTCGACTTCGACGGTTCCGACTCGACCTTCCCGTTCGGCAGCCACGTCTCGATGGTCGAGGTCGACACTGACACTGGCGAGGTCACCATGCTTCGCCACATCGCAGTCGATGACTGCGGCAAGATCGTCAACCCGATGTTGGTACAGGGTCAGCAGCACGGCGGTATCGCTCAGGGTGCAGCGCAGGCGCTCTTTGAGCAGGTCGTGTACGACGAGGCTGGCAACCCCATCACGTCAAACCTGATGGACTACGCCATCCCTTCGGCAGCTGAGCTCATCAACTTCGAAGCCTCGAACACCGAGACCCCATCGCCCCGCAACCCGCTGGGCGCCAAGGGCATCGGCGAGTCAGGCACGATTGGTTCGACCCCGGCAATCCACAACGCCGTGATCGATGCGGTCTCGCACATGGGCGTGAAGCACATGGACATGCCACTCACCGCCGAGACGGTCTGGTCAGCCATCAACGCCGCCAACTAACCCACCTCTCCCCTTTCTAGGGGTCAGGTCTGAAACGTCAACAACACTCCGTTCTGGAGGCTCCCACCGGCGAAACAGTCGGCAGGGGCCTCCAGTTCGCCTCTTGCTCCCGGTTCTGGAGGCTCCCACCGGCGTTTCCGCCGGTACCGGCCTCCAGTTCGGTAGACGGGCAAGGGCTGGAGCGCGAGTTACAGCGGGATTTGGATCTCTCGGGCTTCGCCGGCGATGCCAAGCAGACCTCGCCCAGCGCGAGGGTTGGCTCGTTGCTCGTCGGTCAGTCGACCGCTGAGGCCGATCGCCGACCCGTCAGAGAATCCAGTCGGCGCCACGAGCACGCCGCCTCGGGCGGCCGGGAATAGCCGAAGGGCGTCATCACGCCCACCGAGAAAGTCGGGTGACGCGGCAATCAACGCAGCGACGGGTCGACCACTCGAGAAGAAGTCACCGAGGTCGAGATCGTCAGCATCAATCCGATGAAGATCATCGACGAGCAGCAGGACCGGAGCGTCGGCAGGTAGCTCGCCAAGTTGCGGCGCAGCCTCGCTGGCAAACCGGCGAGCAGAACAAACAACGTCAAACAACGCTTGGTGCTCATCGGCCAGGATCGGGGACCGGCGTGATCCAGCGATCGCAATCGTGTGCCAACCAACAGTCTTCGCCATTCGAGCGATCGAGATGAGCGTTGTGCTTCGGCCGCTCTTCGGGCCACCGGCAACCGTCATCACGGGGCCATCTTCTTCGGCGTCGACCCATGCAACCTCGCCGGTATCGATGTCGACACCGATCGGCAGAGGACGGACCAGATCGCTCGGAGCTTGCAGGTAGGCGATGTCGATGTTCTCCATCGGGTACGGCCAGGTCACGCTCACGAAGGTCTTCGGTCGGTTCAAGACGCTCTCGGCTGGCCACTTGTCGGCAAGCCGTTCGGCAACCTCAACTGGATCCTTGACGGAAGCAAACTGCACCAGGAGCTTGTTGTTGACGTCGACACACCGACCTGCGTTCTCGAGATCGGCCGACAACTCTCGCGGCGCACCATAGGAAGCGGCCTTGACGTCGCCCGGCATCTTGAAGACAAAGCGACGCTCGATATTGGAGCCAAGTCGTGAATCAGCAACGGCCGGCAAACCGGCAAGCACAACCCACACGCCCGTGTTGATCGCCTCCGACAAGAGGTTCAGCAGCGGCGAGAGCAGCTGACTGCGGTCCTCGCCCCGGCGGACCATGCGGTCAGCGCCAGCCACGAAAACGGTGATGTCGGGTCGACGGTCCGAGCCCTGCGCACCGTTGATCTCAGCGAAGTGGGTCACGCCTCGGGTGACCATGGCCGCACGCCGTTCAGCCACTTCGGTGTTCAGATACTTGAGCAACTGCAGCGAAAGTGCTTCGTCTCGGGTCGCGATGGTGCCGACGTGTGGCAGCGATTGAAGTTGCACCAACCCAGCACCCTCGAGGTCGATCGCGTGGATGTGGAGATCGTCCGGGCTGTGGAGCACGGCGAGTGACGTCGCCGTCGTGATCATTGCCTCACCAAGCGCCGCACCAGGCCCACCCAAGAACAGCACCTGCTCGTCGCTCTCGGTGATCGCCAACACATCGTGTCGCTGCTGGTCTGGGCAATCGGCGATTGCGATCGGTGCAGACCCCACGACGGGCTCCCACAACGGAAGCACCTCTCGAAGATCAGGTTCGGCAGGCAGTTCGGTTGGCCATGGCACTGCGCTCGTGCTCCAGCCAGTGGCCTCGACAGCGTCCCAACACGTGGCGATCAGGGCAGACATGTCGGTCTCATCGGTCGGCGGCTTGCCTTCCCGGCGTTGCGTCGCCGCAGTGCACAGTGCCTCGACCGGCGTGCGCTGGATCTCCAACGGCGGAGGCCCAGTGGCAAGGTCACGACGTCGCCCCGCAACCCGAGCGGTCTGGAACTCAACAAGATCTCGGCCATTCAAACGGGCGTAGGCCCGGCCCACTCGGGTGTCGGGAATCGTCGAGGCGACTCCCGAGTCGAGCACCACCTTCGAATGGCTTGGCTTCATCACGCGGAGACACACGCGCAGGCCTGCATTGGCTTCGACCTGGGGAGGAAGCTGTCCCTCGAAGTTCTGCGTGACCAACAAGAGGTGCACGCCGAGGGCGCGGCCGATGCGAGTCACACGCACGAGCTCTTGAAGCCGCTCCTTGCCCTCATCGCTCGCCAGCAGTTCGCTGAATTCATCCACGATCACCAACAACCGCGGAAGCGGCGGCAGATCGGGCTGACTCAAACGAGCCGTTCGGTACGCATCGAGATCTCCTCCGATACCGGCCAGGAGCGACTGACGGCGCCGCTGCTCAGCGTCGAGCAGGTCGATGGTTCGCTTGAAGGCTCCGATGTGAAGGTTGGTCGACAGACCAACAACGTGCGGCAGCTGTGAGGTGAGGGCGTGGTCGACACCGCCTTTGAAGTCGACGATCACAATGGCCAGGTCGTCAGGATGGTTGTTGAGACACAGCGAACTGAGGAGCGTCATCAAGAACTCTGTCTTGCCAGAACCCGACATGCCGCCAACGAGGCCGTGCGGTCCGTGCTCTGCGATGTCGATCGTCATCGGCATCTCGCTCGACATGCCGATCGTGGCCGCGGTTTGTGGAGACATCCGATCCCAGCGGTCGACAAGCTGCTGCGGAGTGATTCCCTCGAGCCCGAGCATCTCGGTGAGATGCACGACGCCGTTCATTCCGGTGCTGCCCTCGCCGGTCATCGTTGGCCGAAGCGTGGCGAGAGCCCGTGCAGCCACCTCGGCCGTGGCCGGATCCATCTCGGCGGTGCGGAGATCGGGGACCAATGGCTGAACTCGGCTCTCATAGGTCGCAT
Organism: uncultured Acidimicrobiales bacterium; assembly: GCA_937976305.1. Classification (GTDB taxonomy): domain Bacteria; phylum Actinomycetota; class Acidimicrobiia; order Acidimicrobiales; family SZUA-35; genus CALEWY01. The sequence continues at coordinate 34,885 of CALJSB010000073.1, read as the reverse complement.
CGTCGGCCGCCGTGCCCAGCGTGAGCGTGCCGTTGACACCCTCAGGTGTGATCACCGGATCGGCAACGAGAGCGATGATGCCAACGTCAGGGCCGCGGAGGAGCAAATCGGTGAGATCTGCGTCCGCAATGAGAGTCGCCCGGTCGACAACAACCAGATGCAACGGGGTCGGTGCACCGGATTGTTCGCCATGCTCAGCTGCATCAGAGCGGGTATCAAGGATCTGCTTCAACGCGCTGAGCAAGGCGGCCCGGTCGGCTTTCGTGAAGGCGATCGAGGATGTCCGAGCGCCAGAAAACGCATGGGGAAGCCAGCGGGCAAATCGCCACTCGTCGACTGCATCCTCATCAGAGAAGATCCACATGTTGAGATCAGCCGGCGAGTGCGATGCACCGAGACCGACAACCATCGCCCGCTGCAGGCTGCGGGTACGGGGCGTTGGCCCCAACAAGCTCACGCATCCGGTCTCGAGCAGCGAGGCCTGAAGCGGTGTTCCCCAAAGCGTCGGCGCACCGAGGATCTCGTCGTGGTCACCAGCATCGATCTCCGATGGCAATGCGGCGAGCCCAACAGTGAGGTTGGCGAAGTCAGCGTCGCTGGGCAGTCGCTCCCAAAGTCGGCGATGGCGAACCGTCGCCAGCAGCGCACCGACACCACCGCCGATTGCCGCATTGCGCTGCCGAGACCGTTCCTCGTCACGAAGCTGACCAACTGATGCGTCGAAGGCCGCCTTCTCTCGCTCGTAGTTGGCGAGCGCAGCGGCGGTGTCGGCGATCTTCTGACGCTTCTTCCGGTACATGTCGACCGCAAAGACGATTGGGGCCAGAGCCATGATGAGAAGGAACTCCCACCGGCCAGTCAGGTAGGCGAAACCGATACCCGTCACCAGCGGCATCAACGCACGCCACCACGAACTGTTGCTGCTGGTGTCCGACGGTTCTGACGGCGGAGTGAGGCGTCGCGGCAACGGTGCTTCGGCCTCGCGAAAACGGCGCTGAAGGGCCACGTCAGGGCCGGGCTCGTCTTGCACAACGGCCAACTCGGCCGCCGAAATGTCGACGACCGATAGAACGGAACTTCCAAGTTGTATGTACTGATTGGTGGCGAACCCGGCGTGCCCGTCGCTCAGCGGGCGCCCCTCAACGAAGGTTCCGTTCGTGGAGGCGAGGTCTTGTATCGAGAGTTCGAGATCACCGCCAACCGTCAAAACCGCATGTGCTCCCGACATCAAGCCGTCAGCAAGCACCACATGGTTGTGTGCCGACCGGCCAATGCTCCAGCGACCAGGGCCGATCGTCCAACGTCGACCGGCGTCTGGCCCGAACAGGGACACCAACTGGAGTCCCGTGTTCGTGGCCAGATCCGGGGAGACGCTCTCTTCGACTGTGCCGACGTGGACCGTCGAGCCGTGCCGCAATGGCAACTCGCCAATCGTGTCCACCGATGTGACATCGACGCCATCGACATGCACCGGCTCACTACCTGACGCCGTTGCGCCAACAAAGCCAAGGCGCTCGAGCTCAGCAACCAGATCCTTGGTCGAAGACGCAAGGTCGGCATCGACCATGACGTCAAAGGTCCCAGCAGTGCTGCAAACCTCGAGACGCCAGATCATTCGTTCGAATCAGCCTCGCAGCGACGCTGCGATCTGGGTGTCGGTCTGCTCGATGGTGTCAGCAGCTTGGGTGAGGAACTGTCCGAGGCCATCAAGGGCAGCCATGAGTTCCTTGGCCGAGGTTGACCACTCTTCGTACTTTTCGTCGAAGGCCTTGGCGGACTCGCCACGGAATGAGTCGGCGAGGGCGCCGAGTCGGGTCTTCAAGCTGTCGAAGTCCTGCTGGGCAGCTTCTGCGCTCTTGACAACATCTTGGGCTCCGGCCCGGGCGTCTTCTGCTCGAAGAAGGATCTCACTCATGTCTGCCTCCTGTGACAATGTCGCCGCCGGGCGTTTCCCGTTGGCGTGCTCATCAAGGTAAGAAACATCAGTCGTTTGCGGAATGGGGACCGGTCCCCTCGCAACGGGTCGTGCGATCAAGATCACGAAACCGCCCTCTCAGTTGGCCGGTTCTTCGAGCAGCGCAAGGTCATCAACGGTGACAAGACCGCTCTGAATGGCGTGATCCACGAGCGTCGTGCGACGGTCGTTCGCAAGGACGCCTGCCCCACCGCGAAGACCGCTCACCCCAGCCTTCGACAGCCGTTCACAGACGTTGTCGAGTTTGCGGTTGAAGCGTGTGATCGTCCAGCCCAACCGGTGAGCGGCTCCACGATTCGTCGGAAGCTGAATCTCGACACTCGATGATCGCAGTGTCTGCTCGGCCAGCACGACGATCAGGCGCCGCTGATCATCGGTGAGTGGTAGGTCGCCGATACCAATCGTTGCGCCGTCGTCAGCGAGATCATCGAGGTCGGCGAACAACGATTCGTTCTCGATCCCGAGCGACACCTCAAACTCGTAGTTGGACCGACCCGCCTGAAACTGGACGGCGGCGTTGGGGAACGTCATTGCCATCTCCCGCCCGGGGGCGAGAGTGACCTGCGATCTCGAAGTGAGGTCCTGCACCACCAACGGGATTCGAGAACCCGTATTGATCAGCCACCACACACCTTGTCGATGTTCGAGACGACCGAGTAGGCGATGCAGGTACTGATTGTCCTCGTCGAGCGTCAGATCCGCCTCGCGACCGAACGTGAGGACGTCTTCGGGTCCGAGGTCACGAAGCTCGCCGACGAAGTCGACTTGCAGTCGTTCGACTCCCGTCGAGCTAGCCATCTGCAATCTCGTTTCCGTTCATGGCAATCGGTGAACTGCCAACGGCAGCCAATGTGATCACTTGGTCGGCGAAGTGAATGGACGCTCCTGGTTCGATGAGTTGAGGCATGCCGGCCTCGACTTTCACCGGTGCTGCGCCATCGGTTGGGATGAGCACTGTGCCGTTCCGTGATCCGCAGTCTTCAACAAAGACATCCCATCCCTTGACCGAGATGGCGAGGTGGCGTCGAGAAATCTGGTCAGAGCGAATCACCTTGATGTCGCACCCGACCCCGTCTTCGACGACCGGAGCACGCCCGACGAGAAGATCTTTGTCGAGCACGTGGCGAGTCCCGTCAGAGAAGATCAGATGGCCGACTGGCGGGCGGTTCATGAGCTCGAGCGCGTCTTGTCCTGACGGCAAGAAGGCGTCGCACACTGAGCACGTCACCCTGCTGGGTCGGTTTGAGTGGCCGGACGGACAAGGACGAGCCATGACCGAATCGCCCGTTGCCGGCGGCGGGGGCGGAGGGGTCACGACCGCGGGTGGTGGCGGAGGAGAGAGATCTTCTTCGCTGGTCTGCGCTGCGGGAGGAGGTGGCGTCTCGAGCAGGTCCGCCGGGGGCACGATCGTGTGCGCCGCCGCGAGACCCGGAGTCGGAATCGCCGGATCGACGTCGGGGGCGGGAGGAGCGGCCTTGGCCGAGTCCACCTCCCCTGCTCCTTCCGTCGCAGCATCTGCCGCCTGCACACCGTTCGGTTCAATCAGATCGTCGTCGAAGATGTCCGATGCCAGTGCAGCCTCTACGGCCGGCTCCTCAGCCGGATCCTGAGGGTCACCGAGCGCATCCATCGCCGCTGCGACCCGTGCGTCTTGCCCAGCCGATGGATGGGGTTCTTCGGAGATTTCAGCCGGAGCCGATTCGCTCTGTGGAGCCGGTGTATCGACCCGATCGCCTCCTCGAACCGTGAAACGAAAACCGCCCGATGGAATGAGTCCTTCGACCAAGTCGATTTCGAGTCCGCTCGCAGCGCCGTCACCTTCGACAAGACTGTCGGCAGACACGGAGATCGTCAGTGATCCGTCAGCGGGAAAGGCAGCCCGGTGCTCAACCCACGTGGACGATCCGGCGCCAGAGAGCATCGGGGCGGACGCAAGGTCCGTGATCACCTCGATGTTCCCGAACACACGAATCTGCACCCGATCAGACAGCCCCACGCAGACAAAGTCAGGGACGGCAAACTCGAGCTCGACAACCAGGTCGGCGATCCGATCAAAGGTCGCGTCGATGGATTCAGTGCTTTGGCGAATCGCTTCAATGAGAGCTGCGGTCCCGTCGCTTGCCTCAGGCACAAACAACACCACGCCGTCGGCCCGGAGGAGAACTCCGCTACCTGTAGACACTGATAGCTGCGTCTCAACGTCCGTCATGGGGTCTTCCTTCCCGTTTGCCCTCGTTGTCCTGCGAGGGCTGCTCCAAACTCAACGACGATCGCTGTTGCGTTGTCGCGACCGCCAGCCTCATCGGCCATTGTGACGAGAAGTTCCGCTGCGGCGCTGCATGTTCGCCCTGTCAGAGCGTGGACCATCTGCTCTTCACTGAGCTGTCGAGTGACACCGTCGCTGCACAAGAGCAACCGGTCACCCACGATCGGGGCCATCGCAGAAACCTCAGCCATGGCGTTCTCATCGGCTGCGCCCATGTATCTGGTGAGTGCATGGAGCGAAGCCTTCCGCTCCGGCATCGTGGCCGTGTCGACCCCTGCGGCCAAGAGTTCCTCACGAACCGAGTGGTCCTGAGTGAGGCGCTGAAGCTCGAATCCTCGGCGCCGGTACGCACGACAGTCACCCACGTGGGCGATCGTCACCAATCCCGCCCCGATGGCAGCCATCACGACGGCACTGCCAGCCTTGTCATAGCCCCGACCTCGGCCGGCAATGCGAACCTGATCGTTGACCTGACGCAGCACGGTGACCCAATCGTCGATCGGTCTCGTTGCGCTCGAGAGGATGCCAGAAACGACCGTTCGTGCGGCGAGCTCACCACCGGGGTGGCCGCCCATGCCATCGGCCACGACAAACAGGACGTCGTCGAGGTGGCCGTGGGCATCTTCGTTGCGAGCCCTCACGTTGCCGATGCACGTAGCCGAGCCCCAATCAACAGCGACCGTGAGCGGGGCCGACGTCTCGGTCCGAAGCGACGCTAGTAAGTCGCCATCGATCGTTTCCGTTGCGTCGCCGGGTTGCACGTCGCTGCTCATCCTCCAAACCCCCGGAGGTACCGCTCCCCGGAGAGATCGCTGGAGCTCTCCGCATCGGATGTGTTCTCTGAGGTGTCGACGTCATCGGTCGACGGACTGGCGAATACACCTCGCATGGCCCAACCCCCGAGTCCGAGAGCCACGACGACCACCGCTGCGATGACGAGCAGCTGCACTCTGTTTGCCTTTCCCGCCCGGGGCTCGACGACAGCGTCAGACTCGGGCAGGGTCGGTGGCGGACTCCATCGACCCAATGTTGTTTCGCTCATCGCAGGGGCGGATGCGGTGGCAATCACAGCACCACCCGACGAGCCGGCCGACGACGTTGGTGGCTGCGCTGGGGCCTGCGTGCTTGCTACTGCGGGCGAGCCAACAGGTGCGTCACTTCGCATGCGGGGATGCTGCGGCAGAGCGGGCGCTGCCTCGGCATGGGCGGGCGCGGGCAGATCGGACGCATCAGCAACGTCGACCTGCATCTGGTGGTCTGCCTTGATCTCCTCGAGGAGCGCTGCTCCATCGATGGTCAGTTCGTCCGGGTCAAGGCCCACTTGTCGTCCATGCGCCGCACGAAGCTCAGCCAAGAGATCGCTCCCGTCGACAGTGAGATCGTCAGTGATGTCGTCTTCAGCGGGGGTACTCACGAGGCTGGCTCCAGTTCTGGTGTGGTCGGGCGCCTTCGGCCGACCGGATCGGGACGGAACAGGGGACGAGGATCGGTCCGCATCCACATGCGCTCTCGCCGACTTCTCTGGCCATACAGCTTTTCGACGGCGTCGCCGCACGCCACCCAGGCCTGGTTGGCGTCGTCTTCAGTCGGGGCAACGGGATGGAACGCAGCTCGGTCAACGCTTGTTGCCAACGCAAGCAGCGACGGCGCCTCTTCAGCTGCGGCCGGTGAATCCCTGAGGTAGGCACGAATCGACTCCGTTGGCGTCGACACGTCGAGGTTGCGAACGCCGGCCTCCTGGTAGCGATCGACGAGCTCTCTCCAAGCACCGGCAATCTGTTCGGCGCTGTCATGACGACGCCGTCGGCGGCCGGCACGGAGCATCTTGGCGAGCACAACGAGCCCTCCGAGTAGCGACAAGACGACCACAGGCCCGACGACAACACCGGTTGCAACCTTGGCTGCCGCTCCCCAACCGGTTCCCAACGCCGACGTCTCGTCCTCGTCTTCCTCTTCTTCGTCCTCTGCCTCATCCTCGTCGTTTTCGAGCTGGCTCGGAGGGCGAAGCTCTGGCCGTGGTGGTGGCGGAGGAGGCGGGTTGGGAATGGCGATGTCTTTGATCGTCACGCCCAGCTCTTCTTGCTCTGGTTCCCGGGCTCGATCGGGCGTGACGTCAAACGGAACCCATCCATGCTCGACGGTCTCTACTTCAATCCACGCCTCGATGTCGTCGGCCAGCACAGCCGCCGACCCGCCTTGATACCTGCCAGGCTCAACGACGTACCCAACCACGACGCGGCTGGGAAGCCCTCCGACTCGGGCCAGGACGGCCGCCGCCCCAGCATATTGCTCTGCATAGCCCACGATTCGATCCGGATCTTCGAGGAACTCGTCGATTCGGGCCAGCGAGTGCCCGGGCCGAGCGGTGTCGCTCTGGTCGTAGAACCCTTCGGTTGAGAACACCGTCGACAGTTCGACGGCTCGGCGCGAACCAGCATCGATGCCTTCGAAAATGTCACCAGCGAGATTTCTGATTCGTGGTGGAACCAGATCGAGCTCGGCCTCTTCGTCGTTCGAGATCGCGGTCGCTCGCCTCTTTTCTGTGTTGGTGAGCTCGGGCCGGGGCAGCGACGTCATCTCGTAGCTGAAGCCGGGTTCGAGCCCAGCCGGGCTCGCCACGGTTCCGGTTGCGCGATTCACTCGAAACTCGTTTCCGCGGGAGTCAGCCACGAGCGGTGAACCAGCAAGCGGAACCCACGGACCGGCAAGTCCTTCGATCTCGATCTCGTAGGTGATCGAGGGCTCGAGCGTCTCAGCGGTGGCGCCGATGTTCGGGAAACGCATGTCGACGGGCACGAACTCTGCCGGGGCATCGCCCGCCTCATCGGCCACAGCCCAAACCGTGCCGTTGTAGCTGGCCAGCACAGCAAGGGTGAAGCGTTCGATCGGCTCAGCGCTTGTCACCCGAAACATCACTTCATCACGGTTGCCTTCCTTGAGTGATGCCTTGAGGGTGACCAGCGGGCTGGGCTCGTCGAGCGGATCCCACGGACGCTCCTGGTACTGGCGCAGGTCGAAGCGTTCGTTGGCGCTGGCGAGCGGTAGGCGAGGGCCAAGGGCGGGGGCCGTGAGGCCGATGAGGACGAGCAGGCCGATGCTCCACAGCATTGAACGCCGGCGGCTTCGGCCACCGGTCGACGTGCTGAGATCGAGGGTTCCGGCCACCGTTTCGCCAGGCCCGTTTCCAATGGGGACGAGTAATCCAGTCAGCCCGAGAATGATGGCGCCGAGCCCCAACGCCACACCCTGAAACATGGCCACGGCACTGTTTTCGACCGTCATCAACAGCGTGATCACGAGTCCGAGCACCGGGCCAACAATCGGCAACACCGGGACGGTGTCTCGTCGAAGAATCTCTCCTCCGACCAAGGCTGAGGCCCAGGCGATGACATAGGGCAGGACGCGAAGCTCAGGCGTCGGATCAGCCGGCGGAACACTCGAAAGCAGGTCAGCCCACCCGTTGATCAGTCCGGAGAGAAACGCCCCGAAGGCCGTCGGGGTCGGCAAGCCACTGGTTGCGATGGGTCCGAGAACCAAGAACACGACGAGCGAGATCGCAACCGATTCTCCGAGCAACAGCCGGTGCCGTCGGGCCATGAACACAACCGTCGCCGAACACAGGGCAGCAACGACCGCACCGACCAGATACGACCAGCCGGCGAGAGCGCCTCGAAACCCGACTGCGGCAACAACGGACATCGACGCAATGACGAAGAGGCCGATCAGGAATCGGACGGGGACCATGGCGGGTGGCCGCTTGCCCGAGTTCGCCGACTTCGCACTCTTGTCACCGCCTCCGGGAGAAACATCGGGGTCGTTGACTGCGCTGTTGACGTTGCCAGCCACTCAACCACCGACCCCTTGGTTCCAGGCGACCTGGAACCGCTCGAGCGAGTCGACGTCGAGAGCGACGGCACCCGGAAGCACCGATGCTCGAACGTCATCCTCAGGCCAGACGCGACAAACAATGACGTTTGCTGAGCGTTTGAGTTGCTGGACAGCAGCAAGATGTTCGCTCGCTCCTCGACCGCCAGTGATCAGCGCAATCGCGGAGGTGCCTGGTTCATGCTGCAGGGATCTCACACCCTGCGCCAGAAGCGGTTCGCCAGATACCTGAGTGACGAGCGCCATTTGGTCGAGCACGTCTTCGGTGCTGCCACCCACGGTCTGGCCGAGCACTGCCTCCTCGCCGGTCCAGAGCGAAATGGGTTGCTGAGCGAGCTGAGCGTTGATGGTGAGCGTCGAGGCAATCGAAACCGCAACCTCAAACTGCTCGGGCGACATGGCGTCGGCCCGGTTGTCGAGCACAACGGTCAGATGCGGACGCCGATTGTCGACGTAGTGCCGGACCATCAACGAACCGGCGCGCGCTGACGACAGCCAGTGAATGTGGCGGTGATCGTCACCAACCTGGTACTCACGCAGTGTGTGAAAGGCGACATCGCCTGCTGGCGAGGTGTCAGACGTCGGGCCTTCGAGATCCTTCGCAAATCCAACCGGCACGGGGCTCACTGACACGATCTTGGGGTGTACCCAAAGAGTGTCCGGCTCGGCCTGTCGAACCTCACGCCGCATCAACCCAAGCGGATCGGCTTTGGCCACGATGGCAGGCCCCACCGAGACAACGCCACGAGTTGACGTCGGGAGCCTGTGCATGGCCTCACGACTCTCCCCCGGCTTGAGACCTGTCACTTCGAGTTCAACCGTCTCGCCCTGCTTGGCGATGTCTCGATTGGGGCCGCGAAGGATGGCGACACGATCATCAATGGCGCGAAAGCCAACGGCTGACTTCGATGGGTTTGTCACCGTGAGGATGGCGACAGCTGGGTCGCCGACCGTGACCCGCTGCGGGTCGAGTGCGCGCGTGACGTCGAGCCGTAGTCGGCCGATGACGAAGGGCAGGGCAACAACAAGGGCAGCCAGGCAGGCTGCCGCCAACACCATGAACTCGACCCACCCAAACCGCCAGCCCAGGACGTATGTCACGACGCCGACGAACGTCAGCGTGAGGCCCGCCCTCGTGAGGGGAAGTCGTTCCAACATGGCGTCGCCTGATGAGCCTTCAGCTGGCGCGTACTGCGGCTGGCACGTCTACGGCATCGAGCACGCGAGCCACGAGGTCGGCGGTGTCGATCCGCTTGAGTTCGGCATCTGGCGTGAGCAGCATGCGATGGGCCATGACAAACGGGGCGACCGACTTCACGTCATCAGCGTTGACATATTCTCGACCCTGCGAGGCAGCCAGCGAACGGCTCGCCCGCATGAGAGCGATGGCGCCTCGGGTCGAAACACCGAGGCGGAGCTCGGTCAGCTCACGTGAGGCGGCTGCCAACCGAACGATGTAGTCGTTGATCTGATCATCGACATGAATCTTCGAGGCAACCTCGATCATGTCGCGCACGCCATCGGTGGAGATCACTGGCTCGAGTGACTCGGCGCTCTTGCCTGCCGCCGACGAGCGCAGGACGTCGACCTCGTTGTCGTGATCGGGATAGCCGAGTGAGTTTCGCATGAGGAAGCGGTCGAGCTGAGCCTCTGGCAAGCGATAGGTGCCGGCCTGCTCGACGGGGTTCTGCGTGGCCATCACCACAAAGGGGCGGGGCACGTCGTGCGTCGCTGTTCCGATCGTGACGTGTCGCTCTTCCATCACCTCGAGCAGGGCCGCCTGCGTCTTGGGCGATGCTCGGTTGATCTCGTCTGCAAGCACGACATTGGAGAAGACCGGCCCCTTGTGCAGCTCGAACTCGGCCTCAGCCTGGTTGTAGACGAGCCCGCCCGTAACGTCGGAGGGCAACAAGTCAGGCGTGAACTGCACGCGACTCCACGTTCCCTCGATCGAGTTCGCGATCGACTTTGCCAACACCGTTTTGCCCGTTCCTGGAACGTCTTCGAGCAGAAGGTGCCCTTCGGCAAAGACGCACACAAGCGCCATCGCGACCTCGTTCTGCTTGCCCTTGATCACGGTCTCGACGTTGACCAACAGCTCGTTGAACCAGTTGGCGAAACCCTCAACGCGCGCTGTCTCGATGGGAGATTGCTGAGTCACACAGCTCCCATCGGCAGAATGAGCCGCTGGTCAAGGAGCGACAACGACAGCAGCCGTTGGCCACGATCTGCAGAAATCAAGCGCTCTTGGGCGCGAATCACCAGACGATGGAGTTTGAGGTCACCGATCCCGACTGTGCGCCAACCACTGTGACCCACACCGTGTTTCCTGGGATACCGAAGTAGCACTGCTCGCCAGCATGGGAGCCGTTGCCATCTGAGGTTCGGTTGTAGGTCGCAAACGCACCGGCGAAGCTCGAGTGACACGTGATGGTGATGGGCTCGCCCGGCGCGTAGTTGGACGTGTTGACAAAGATCCGGGCACAGGACGGGTGGGTGCAGTCAGATGGGGTCGATGTGCTACCCCGACTGATCGATGCGGCAGGCGGTGGCGCAACCGGTGTGGCGGTGGTTGTGACCCACGCTGAGCAGCCGACGTCGTTACATGCTCGGACCCTGATCGTGTGCGTCGTGCCGTTTGCGACACCCGTCCATGTGAAGGAGTTTGCTCCGGCCGACGAGCCGCTGAAGTTGTTCGGCACGAGCTCGATGGCGTAGTTGAACCCCGGAGCTCCGCCGTCATTGGCCGGAGGGTTGTAGAACGCTGTGATCGTGGCATTGCCGGCCGAAGCACTGACGCCGGTGGGAACGGTCGGCGGGCCCCACGTTCGCGCCGTCGACGTTGCGCTCCACCCGCTACAGCCGACGTCGTTGCAGGCCCGAACCTGGAAGTTGTAGTCACGATTCTGGCCGAGTCCAGTGGCGACGTATTGACCTGCGGGCACCGTGATTGGCCCGCCGGCATCGATGCGAATCTCGTGCGACGTGATCGGGCTGCCGTTCGGTGCCGCCCCGCCATAGTTCACGGTGATCTGCCCGACGGCTGTCGGTGCGGCGCTCGTGATCGATGGGCCAGGAAGCGGCGGTCCGGCCGGGGTCACTGAAGCCGAAACCGCGCTCGGTGCACCATCGCCCTCTTCGTTCGTTGCGATCACCCGGAACGTGTACGGCGTGCCGTTCGTGAGCCCGGTGAACGTGTGACTCGTCGAGCCTGCACCGGCTGTCTGAGTGATCGAACCGTTGGCGATGATCGTGTAACCAGAAATGGCACAACCCTGATCGTTCGGTGGCGTCCAGCTCACCACGACCTCGGTGTCGCCGCGTACGACTGTGGGAGCGCCACCGGCATCCGGCACGCTGCAAGGCTTGACGGGGAGCGACCAGCTACTCCAATTGCCCGGCTCGGGCGCACGGTTGATGGCCCGCACCCGGTATTGCTGTTCGACACCATTCGGCAGATCGGCCCAGCGATGGTTCGTGGTGCCACCATCGGCAACGGTCACGACCTGCCCGGACGAGCGCATCTCAACCTCGTACTGCTGAATCGGGTCACCGTTGTTGTTTGGTGCGACCCACGTGATGTCGAGAAACTGATCGCCGCGATTGACGTTGGGCGGCCCTGCAGCGAGTGGCGAACCGAGCGGATGCTCTGATGCAGACCATCCAGACCAGTCAGACTCCCCAGCGGAGTTCACCGCAGCGACTCGGAACTGATATTCGACACCGTTGGTGAGGCCTGACCAGTCGAAGCTGGTGCCGGCACCGAGGGTGACGATTTGGCTGTCACCAGCGCCGATCTCGAGAAGGTAGCCGGTGATCGCGCTGCCGTCATTCGGCGGCGCGGTCCACGTAACAGCCAGCTCCCCGTCGCCAAACGCGACGAGCGGTGCAGCCGGTGCTTCGGGGATGGTGTCTGGCCGAACCGGAGCCGACCAGCCGCTGAACTCGCCCCATCCGGCCACATTTCGAGCCTGGACTCGGAAGCGGTACTCGTTGCCGTTGGTCAGGGCATTCCAGGTATGGCTGTTGATGGCCCCGAGCTCAACTTGGGCCGTCCCGCCAGCGGTGACGTCCTCGTACTCGAGCACGTATGCCTCAACGAGCGCACCGTTCGATGCCGGCGTGTTCCACGTGATCGTCGCAACGGCATTGTCTGCGGTCGCAGCTGGCGGAGCAGGGGCATCCGGTCGACCGATGACATCCACGGTCACCTGACCGAGGCCTGTCCGATCGTCCGCGTCTGCACTATCTCGAATCGTGTACGTGAAGGTCGTCGTGCCAAAGAACTCATTGTCCGGAGTGAAGGTGACGGAACCCTCTGCCGCTCCCGGGCCAGTTGCGCCATCTGCCGTGGCTCCGACCTGAGAGATCGAAAGACCCTGACCGAGCGGATCAACGTCGTTGGCGAGTACGTCGATGTCGATCGCTTGGCCTTGATTGGTCGTGGCGGTGTCGTTGACGGCCTGCGGCGGCGGGTCGCTCACCGGAGTCACGGTGACGGTCAGCGTTCCCGAGGCGGTCTCGCCGAAGCTGTCCGTCACGGTGTACGAAACAGTTGCCGTTTCACCGGCGGCGGTCGCTGGTGCCGCCACCACCACGGTCGATCCACTGACCGAGATGTCGACAGAGCCGGGGTTCGTGCTCACATCGAACGTGAGTGTGTCGTCTGGGTCTGGGTCGGAGACGAGACCACGGAGGTCGTAAGGAACGCCGAGGCCCTTTTCGGCGGAGGCCGCTTCAACCTCGACCGATCCGTCGGTGGCAACTGGCGGACGATTATCTGGCGGCAGGACAACCACCGTCACCGATGCAGACACCAAGTGGCCCTGTTGGTCGTCGACGGAATACGAGAAACCACCTTCCCCGGAGAACCCAGGGCTCGGCTCGAAGGTCACGTCGAGCACGCCCTCGCCGGCCGATTCGATCGTTGCAATGCCTCCTCGGGTGTTGTCGCAGCACACGAAGAAGAGCGGATCTTCGTCGATATCGGATGCCTGCGGGGCAAGCGACAGGCGTACGGGGGTCTCGTTTGCGGTCTCGACGGTGAGCGGAGAAACGACCGGGGCCTCGTTGTCGACCACAAAGAGAGTGATCGTGGCCGTCGCAGTGAGACCATCGACGTCGGTGATGGTGTAGGTGTGCTGGCTGCTCTCGGTGCCAGCCGTGATCTGGACCTGCTGCCCGGTGACAACAACGTCGGCATCGCCCGACGTCACCACCAGATCGGTGATCTCGCCGTCCGGATCGAGGTCATTGGCCGCAACGTTCACCGTCACCGTGCTGCGAGCTCGAACGGGCCCGGCCTGGTCGTCCACCGCCACAGGAGGCTCGGGGTCAGGGGCTGCTTCGATCACGATCGTCACGGTCGCAGACGACTCGTTTCCGGCGTCGTCGGCGAGGTCGTAAGAGAAAGAGGTCTCGAGCGTCGCTGTCTCGTCGATGAGCTCTTCGGGCGGGACGAAGACAATCGATCCGTCCTCGTTCAACGTCAGATCGCCGGCGCTCGTCGACGTGACGGACAGCAGCGAGAGCGGGTCGTTGTCTGGGTCGAAGTCGTTGGCCAACACGTCGAGCACAACAGGTCCCGCACCGGCCGTGACGTTGAATGTGTCGGGGTTTGCCGAAGGCGGACGGTTCTCCTTCGACTCAGGCGTGACACCGACCTGAACAACGCCGACCGAACGCTCACCTTCGGTGTCGATCAGGACGTACGAGAAGCGGTCGGTGCCGGTGAAGTCGTTTACCGGCTCGTAGCGAACCGAACCGTCTTCGAGAATGTCGACGGTGCCGTTGGCAGGCTGACGGGCAATCGACTCGACCTGGATCGCATCGCCGTCCGGATCAGAGTCGTTTGCCAGTACCTCGATGACCACTGCGGTGTTGGCAATGGTTCGACCAACGTCGGGACGGGCAACAGGCGGGCGGTTCGGCTCGCCCGGGGCAATCACTCGAACTTCGATGACGGAAGCCGAACTGGCGCCGTCTTCATCTTGAACGTCGTAGCCGAACGTGAAGCCACGCCGAACCTCAGGACCTACGGTCAGCACGATGGTCTGGCCCTGCGGGCCCACTCGCATCTCTGCGTCGACACCGAGAATCTCCGCCGCACGAAGGATCTCGAGCGGCCCGCCTTCGGGGTCGTAGTCGTTGGCGAGTGCCTTGATGGTGGTTGAACGGCCGGCCCGTACCTCGACAGCATCGGGCCGAACGATCGGCGGCTGATTCAGCGGTTCAACGTCGACCACCGACACCACAACCGCGGTACCGACCGGTTCGTTGACGCCATCAGAGATCGCATACCTGAAGACTGCTCGGTCTGGGGCCGATGCCTCGACCGTGACGCGGAAGCCAATGCCGGGTATCTCCTCGATCAGGAGCCCATCGGTGCCCGACCACTCGACGATGCCAACGACGTCACCATTCGGGTCACCGTCGTTGTCGAGGGCGTAAACGATCCGGGTGCCGCCGACGGGAATCGTCACGTCGTCTCGCACTGCAACCGGGGGCTTGTTGGCATCGGCAGCATCGACGTCGACTCGAATCTGCGCTTTGTCGTTGTTTTGGCCGTCCGAGATGAGGTACTCGAAGAGGTAGGTACCCGGCTCGTCGGGCACGAAGAAGAACTCACCGTCTGTCGTGACCTGGGCGTTGCCGCCTGTGGCCGTTGTTCCTTCACCGTCGCCAGCGGCGGTGCCGCCGACCGACACCGGCCCGTTCGGATCGGAGATCAGGATCGGTTGGCGGGCAACAAGCAGCGGATCATCATCCGGGTCGCTGTCGTTCTCGAGAACATTCACGCGAGCCGGGCTGCCCACGCTGGTGACCACGGAGTCATTGCGGGCGTCCGGCGGGTTGTTGGCGTCTTCCAACCGGACGTTCACGAGCACTCTGCCCTCAGCGGTTGCGCCGAAATCATCAGCAACCACATAGGCCAGTTCGATCTGAGCGTCCGTACCCGTGGTGTTGGGGGTGAACGTCAGCTGTCCGCCGGGGTCGAACACTGTCAATCCGGCATCGCCGGTCACATCGAGAAGAACGAGCGCATCACCGTCGGGGTCGGTGTCGTTGGCGAGAAGGTCGAGAGAAACCGGAGAGCCGGCGCGCGCTGCGGCGACATCGGTGACGGGCTCAGGCGGACGGTTCGTTTCGGCCGAGTTCGCCGTCACCTCTACCGTGACCTCAGCACTCCCGGTGCCGCCCCGCCCGTCGGTCACGAAGTAGTCGAAGCGGATCGTCCCCACAAAGCCGGCGGGCGGAGAGAGTTGGACGGCGTCGCGCGTCGGTGTGATCACGGCCAAGACGCCGGGTGGCCCGTCGATAATCACTTCGGACACAAGCAGCACATCGCCATCTGCGTCCTCGTCGTTGGCCAAGACCGGAATGACAACGGGCCGATCGATTCGGGTGCTCGCCTCGTCCGGACGCACGACAGGCGGTTCGTTCTCTTGGTCTTCGTCGAGCTCATCGGCTTCGACGAGCTCAGCATCTTCGGCGTCGGGGTTGATCTGAACTTCTTCGATGCCGCCACCGTCTTCGGTCGTGGCATCAGACTCATCGAGATTGTCGTTTGCGAGGGCAGCACCCCAGTCGTCGATGCGAGCGAGGTCGCTGTCCGGGCTGGTGATCCAGGCTCCGCCGGTATCCAGGTCGTTGATCCAGACCCAGCCATTCACGAGACGAAGCCGCAGCTGTGCCCCGGTTCCGGTGAGTTCGGCCTGCTCCACGACCGCTCCGTTGCAGACCTTCTCGAAAACAGGGGTCGAACCACCGGGCGTCGAGGCCATGACGACAAACTGACAGCCACCATGATCGATCAGCGGAAGAACATCTGAGGACTCCAACGAAGTGATGGTCTCGGACTCCCCCGATCCCAGCCCAATCCGGACGAGCAGGCCATCTTCGGTGACAGCAACGAGCGATTCTCCAGCAGATGATGGCTGCTGCAACGCCGTCAACGCCGTGTCGAGGGTGTGCTCCACAACCTCACCGTCAGGACTCACGACCGCAAACGACTCCTCAGAGACGAACAGAGCCTGATCCGCGACGGCAGTAGTGAGCGACACTGATGAAGGCAGTCCAGTCTCGGGCACCGTCGTCATGACCATGCCGTTCTCGATCCACGACAGATCGCCCGTCTCGGGCACCAAGGCAGCGACCTCGCCTGTCGTCGTGATGGCGACGACACCGGCTGAGTCGGCTTGCACCGCCGGCTGTTCGGTCTCGATGTCGCCGAGTTCGAGGAAGCCACCCTCGCTGAAACTCCACACCGCAAACGGTTGCGGCGAATACAACACGACGCCCCTCTCAGTTGGTGTTGCCACGATGTCGCTGGGCACCAGCACGGATCCGCGTGAGAGGTGCGTGCGTCCGTCGATGGCCATCAACTGATTCGTCGAACGGTCGTGGACGAGAATCAGATCGCCTGCTTGATCGACGTCGAAGTCGGCACCGGCGTCAGCAACACGAACGCCCGCTGTCACTTCGAGCACTTCTCGATTCAGGTGACCAATCGCTCCAGCATCCCGCTTGAGGAGCCACGCCCCGCCATCGTTGGTCGTCGCCTGCGTACCGGTCCGACCGTCCGATCTCGTTGCTGCCCAGATGACGGCGCCGATCCCACAGAAGACGAGCGCAAGAACAACAATCGAACGCCAGTGCCGCAAGCGCGGAGCGTCCTTTGTGTCGTCTATCGCCACAATCCTCTATCGACCCGAATCTTCGAGGGTCAAGAGTCGAACTCAAGACATCAGCCACCGGACCGATTGGCACCCGATGCGGACCCGACTGTCGTCGCTGCTCCGGCGCCAGCCGGATGATGGGGCTGCAACTGGCGCGTCTGTGCTGCAGATCGACGGCTTGGAAGCGCTCGAACCAATTGGTACTGGCGGGTTCAGCAAGGTCTACCGGGCCAAACAACTTGGCTTCAATCGATTCGTCGCCGTCAAGGTGCTCAATGTGGGTCTCGAATCCGCAGCTCAGCGGAAGTCATTCGAGCGAGAGTGTCGAGCCCTCGGTGTGCTCAGCCAGCACCCCAACATCGTGACGGTGTTCAACGCTGCGTTCACCTCAGATCAGAGGCCAGCCATCGTCATGGAGTACTTCGGTCGAGGCACCCTCGGCGAGCTGGTGAAAAACAGCGGGCCGATTTCGATCGATGGTGGCCTGTCGCTCGGCGTGCAGATGGCCGGTGCGCTCGAAACAGCGCATGCCAACGGTGTCATCCATCGCGACATCAAACCGAACAATCTCTTTGTCTCCGACTTTGGCCAGCCTGCGCTTGGCGACTTTGGTATCTCGAGCTTCGCCGACGACCGGACGATCACCGGGAGCGGTGGTGGCCTGACCGTCCACTATGCGCCGCCTGAATTGATCGAAGGCGACACTGCGACAGCTGCGTCTGACGTGTACTCGCTCGCTGCCACGCTCTACACCTTGCTGGTGGGGCGTCGGCCGTTTCCTCGACCCAGCCATCAATCCGTCGGTGAACTCGCCCGACGCATTCTGATCGAACCAGCACCTCGCCTCCCCCTCGAATCAGCACCTCGGGGCCTCGCCGAGGTGATCCAGCGCGCGATGGCCAAGGACCCTTCCGATCGCTACTCGACAGCGTCGGAGTTTGGCCAAGCCCTGCAAGCTGTTCAACGGGCGAACGGGATGGCGCAGACGGCGTTGCCCCTCAGCCTCGATCCGTCTCAGTCCAGCGCAGTCGTTGACTCTTCGTCGACCCTTCTCGGCGAAGCGACACCGACGAGCGCCCCCTCAGCGGACGTGGCCGCCGGGCACGACCAGAACGGAGCCGGCCAGAACGGGGCCAGTCGGCAAACAGCTGGCCAACGCCAGAGCGCCGATGCAGGTCACGAGCTCGAGAACGAACTCGCGACGCGGACGATCGCTCGGGTTCGCGAGAAGCCGTTGCCAGTTGTGGAGTCAGACGTCAGCAACGTCAATGCTCCGAGCGGGCCAACTTCCTTCTCGAACCGGAAACTACGCGGTGTTGCCCTGGCAGGTGCCGTGTTCGCCGCCATCGTCATTGCCGCCGTTGTGGTCGGCAGCAGCGACGGCGGCGACGTTGCGACACCACAAACGACGACGACTGCGCTCGATGAAGACTCCTTCTTCGGTGCGCCTGAACAACCAACTGACGTGGCCTTCTCGCCGACGGACGACCCGCTCGTCTACGAAGTCACCTGGAACGGCGTGACAACCGGAGCCACCTATCAGCTCGAGCGGGTTGCCAACAGCGACGGTGCGGAGCTGATCGAGACCGAGTCGGTGCCGGCAATTCTCACCCTGGCGACGCCCGAAGAACGACCATGCGTCGTGGTGCGGGCCATCGGGTCGAACAACCGAATCTCTCCGGACAGCGCCCCCGCCTGCCTCTAACCCCATCGTTCTGGAGGCTCCCACCGGCGTTTCAGTCGGTACCGGCCTCCAGTTCGTTCACGGGCTCAGCTCCACTACCACTTCGAGCGAAGAGGTACACCCGATTCACCGTTGTCTGCGGTCTTCACACCAAGAATCTGGTGGACCTGCACTCGGTTCGTGCGGAACTGATGCGCAGAAGCCGCCATATACAGATGCCACACCCTGGCTCGGCCTTCAGAGGTGAGCGACACGGCCTCGTCCCAATTCGCCTCGAGGTTGGCGACCCAGCGCTGCAACGTTTTGTCGTAGTGCTCGCGCAGCGACTCGACGTGTCTCACCTCAAAACCAATGCGCTGCATCGAGCCGGTGAGATCTCCAACTTCGTGAAGCTCGCCATCGGGAAACACGTACCGGTGGACGAAGCCACGAGGGTGAATCTTCGTGCGCTCTTGGCGGAATCGAGTGCGAGGGCCGACATCAGGAGTGCGACCAATCTGATGGTTCAACAAGCGCCCACCAACCGGCAGCTTGGAGTGCAGCAACGAGAAATACTCGCGCAGCTGGGTGAAGCCCACGTGTTCAAACATGCCGATCGAACTGATTGCATCGAACTCACGGTCGTGGATGTCGCGGTAGTCCTGCAGCCTGATCTCGACGTAATCCTCGAGACCAGCCTCCTTCACTCGATGCTCGGCAAGCTCAGCCTGGTTCTCCGAAATCGTGATGCCGACGGCCTCGACGCCGTAGTGCGAAGCCGCGTGCATCACCATGCCACCCCACCCACAGCCAACATCGAGAAGCCGCATGCCCGGCTGTAGATCGAGCTTCTTCGCAATCAAGTCGTATTTGTTCCACTGGGCTTGTTCGAGCGTGTCGTACTCGTTCTCAAACACTGCGCACGAATACGTCCACGATGGGCCGAGCACGAGCGAATAGAAGTCGTTCGACACGTCGTAGTGGTGGCTGATCGATGCGGCATCGCGTTGGCGAGTGTGCGAAAGCCACGAGCTTCCGAGCCTGACTTCTTCTGGTGGAATCGGCGCTGGACCCGACACCACAGCGGCACCGGCGAGCTTGGCCAAGCGGGCCATCACGGCCGGCTGCAGTCTCACATCCGGGATCGCCTCACGAAGGCCCACCACAGTGAAGATGTCGCCCTCAATATCTATCGCGCCAGAGACATAAGCCCGAGCGAACCCAAGCTCGCCCGGCGCACGCACCAGATACCGCAGCGCATCGTCGGAACGAACATGCACGGTTGCCGGCGCATCATCGGCGCCGATCGATTGCCCATCGGGCAGCGTGACTCGGATCGGCGGATCATCACCGACCAACTCGGTGACAACAGCGTGTAGCGCCTTGGCGTCGCTCATGGATCCCCTCATGTCGAGCTCAAACAGTTACGACACAAACCCTGACAAACCGTCCGCACATTCCGCAAGCGCAGAAGTTGCCCGAATCCAGACGCCTCGGCGAGACTCTGCGCCATGGCTGACACCCTCATCTCCGCTGAATCCGAAGAAAAACTGGTTGCCGACGCCGTCGCCGATCTGATTCGCGATCACGACCCCACCACGATGAGCCGAGAAGAGTTCCGTGGCCATCAGTTTGATGCCGGGCTCGCCTGGGTTGAGTTCGAAGAAGGCCACGGCGGCCTTGGCGTGTCTCGGCCGCAGCTGCAGAAGGTCGTCGAGACCATGCTCCGCAACGCTGGCGCCAAACCAGCCGACCCGGCCACGTTCTTCATGTATCTCGCAGGGCCGACCATTCACACTCACGGCAACGACGAACAAAAGAAGCGCTTCCTTCGCCCGATGTTCACCGGCGAGGAGAAGTGGTGTCAGCTCTTCAGCGAGCCCGGTGCCGGCTCCGACTTCGCCGGCCTCGGCACCAAGGCCGAGCGAGACGGAGACGAGTGGATCGTCAACGGCCAGAAGGTGTGGAACACCATGGCCCACATCGCCGACTGGGGCATGCTCGTCACACGGTCAGACCCCAACACGCCAAAGCACAAGGGCATGACCTACTTCGCTCTCGACATGAGAGGCGAAGGTGTCGAGGTTCGGCCGTTGCGCCAAATCACCGGCGAGGCCGAGTTCAACGAGGTCTACATGACCGACGCTCGGGTGCCAGATGAGAACCGCATCGGCGACACCGGTGACGGTTGGCGGGTGTCGCTCACCACCCTGATGAACGAGCGCAATGCCATCGGCACCGGCTCGGGTGGCCCGCCCAAGCGAGGTTCGGGCACGATCTCGGCTGCGGTCGACATCTGGAACGACCTGCCAGAAGATCGCAAGGACGACGCGAGCCGTGATGCCCTCATGGACCTGTGGGTGAAGGCCGAGGTATCACGGCTCACCAACATGCGAGCCTCAGCCAACCGCAAGTCCGGCAACCCCGGCCCTGAGATGTCGGTGGCCAAGCTCGTGTCTGGCCAGCTCAACCAAGAGATCACCAACCTCTGTCTCAACTTGCTCGGCCCCGAGGGCATGGTGGGCTACGACTTCACCTTCCGCCGCCCCGAAGACCTCAGCGTCTCCGGCGTCGAAAACGGCATTGGCCACGCGTTCCTCCGAGTACGAGCCAACTCAATCGAGGGCGGCACATCCGAGATCATGCGCAACATCATCGGCGAACAGGTGCTTGGATTGCCGGGTGAGCCTCGTGTCGACAAGAGCGTCAACTGGAGCGACGTCCCCCGCAACTAGCCCGGAGCCCTCCCTCATTGGTGCGCCAGTTCGGGCCCTCAACTTCGCCTTCGTCCTGCTGCTTTTGGCGCTTGTCGCGGCTGCCTGCACCGGCGGTTGGGCGGAAGTTGACGAAGCTGCAGCTGCCGGCGGCGAGCTGGCCGACGGCGTGGTGACCGACCCCGCCGAGATGGAAGTAGCCATCGGCGGGTGGAAGCCCGCCGGCTCAGCGAACGAAGAGTTCATCGACATCGAGAACCGGGGCTCGGCTGCCGTCTCCTTGGAAGGATGGACGCTTTCGAACTCCGGCGACGAGCCATACGAGTTTGGCCCTGACGCAATTGTCGAGCCGGGTGAAGCGGCCCGTTTGTTCGTGCGCTGCAGCCCCGACCAGCCAGACAGCGGTCAGTTCTTCTGGTGCCTGGAGGCCGACCAAGCTTGGGGCGATGGCGCCGGAGAGGCCATCCTCATCGACCCAAACGGCACCGTGGCCGACGAGGACTCCTACCGGGCTTAGTTGCCGACAAGGCCCCGAGTACGAAGCAATGACCGAGAGGCGCTGTCTTTGCCGTTCTAGTAGGCCTGGCTGCGACAGGTTATGCGTGCGTGCTTCGCTGTTAGGCGGTGCGGGTGGCTGCGTTCAGCACCCTGTTGCATCGCGGAGTGTCCGGCATGCTTGAGCGAGTCGAGGTGGCTCGAGCATGGTGATCCGTCGCCTGAATGTGGTTCGTGGAATCGTGTGGATGTTGTCGAAGTTAACGACGCAGTCGGTAGGCACTCCGTCGTCGGGCGTCAGTTCCAGCTCAGAGACGAGGCCTCGAACCGTCCGTGTGATCGCTGCGACCACCACCGATCCGATGCGATCTGCAATTGGGTCGCGGGTAAGAACGAGCACGGGACGGTCGCCGCCAGGGGTTTGAGCGAACCAGATTTCACCTTTACGCATCGGACCAGTCCGACCAGTCCTCGGCGGGTCCCCAATCAGCGATCTCGGCGATCGCCGATTCGTCACTTGTCAGCGGCGTCCTTTGCCACGCTTTGGCGTCATGCTCAGAGGCAAGGCGAGTGAGGTGAGCGTGCAGTGCCTCGCGGAGCAGTTCAGACTTGTCGATACCCAGTTCGTCTGCCCAGCGTTGGGCTGCCGTTGCCTCACTGTCATCGACTCTGAAGCTGATCATTGTCATACATAGAGTATGCATTGTATGACACCACGTCGCAAGGCCTCGGGCATCGACACGCAGTCGTTCACCACAACTGCCCTCGATGGTGAGGTTGAGGCTCACCAACCGCCAGCGTCACACTGCTGCGGTATCTTGACTTCCATCAACCGCAAGATCTGGAAAGCAGCTGAACTCGAGCAGATGACGCCTGCCGAGCGACACGCTCTATTCGAAGCGAGCGTCGTCACCGATCTCGACACCGTCGCAGCAGACCCGCTCTTGGAGCGCACCCGGCGACGCGTTGAACAGATGATCACAGAGTCCGGTCCAACCTCTTCGACTTGAGCGTCAGCAACGCATAACGCTGGCATTGCTCTCCGAGAGCCTTGTCGAAACAAGGCTCGTCGTAGGTCCTACGAGGGTTGAGCGAACTAGATTTCAACGCTCATGTATCGGACAAATCCGACAAATTCTCGGCGGATCCCCAATCGCTCGGTGCTGGAGGATGCTCGATTCGCGTGATCGACGGTCGTCGCGAGGGCGTCAGCGCTGAACGGATCATCGCTGCATGGTCGTCGAGTTCCGTTCGTGACGGATCTGAGCCCCACCGGGCGTCAATAGTGAAGCCGTCGCCGGCCGCTCAATAAGTCCCAAACGACGTATTCGCATCCGACCTGTCGCAACAACGTGAGCGCACTCGCTCCCTC
Organism: uncultured Acidimicrobiales bacterium; assembly: GCA_937976305.1. Taxonomy (GTDB): domain Bacteria; phylum Actinomycetota; class Acidimicrobiia; order Acidimicrobiales; family SZUA-35; genus CALEWY01. The sequence goes on along the minus strand of CALJSB010000073.1, from coordinate 11,837 downwards.
CTCTTACCCGTCATGGTCACCCACCGCTCATGGCGCGTGAGATGACCTCGACACAATGTCGTTGGCGTTCCGGCGACGCCGGGTTTTGCCAACCCAACACGTCGAGGGCGTAGTGAAGCACGTAGGGCAGCGCTAGTTCTGAGGCTGTATCGACGTCGGCAACCCGCGCATACCCAGCTCGCAACCAGTCGCTGCGATCGCGGAGAAGCGGACCGGCCGCAACTTCCCAGTGAGCCAGATCGATGGCTGCTCGCGCTGCCGATGCGAACTCCCAATCGATCACGCCGACGATCTCTTGCTCGCTGATCATGAAGTGCTTGGGCAACCAATCGCCGTGAGTCACCACGTGGACCTCGGCGTTTGCCGCGCCCAACTGCGCAGCAAAGAGCTCGACGCCATGTTCGACAGCGGCGCCGGCGTCCGGCCCGACTGCGTTGGTTGCAGCACGCACGGCTCGGTCCACCACTGCATCACTAGGGAGCGCAAGCGTGTGCGGAGCAAGCGGCGCCTCCCCCACCGGCTCGGCACTCGAGGGATCAAAGCTGCGCAGCTGAGCGAGTAGCTCTCCAGCGCTATTGACGATTCGCTCGAGCTCATCGGGTGGTAGATCGCCTGCGATCTCGTCAAGCGGCTGTCCTGGCAGCATCTCGAGAATCGAGAACGACAGCAGCTCGTCATCGTGTTCCACGTGTTCGACGTCGAGAACTTCGGGCGCCGGGATGCCAGCGAGGCGGGCACGGTTGATCGCAGGCGCTTCATTGGTGAACCAAGGCTCGGGACGCCGAGCGATTCGCACGACAACTGGCGAACGGTTGGCGAAGTCGACTCGGTAGGTCTCGTTCAAACCACCTGCGGTGAGCCGAGTCGGTTCACCCGCCTCGCCGCACACCATCGACACGACCGACGCGAGCAACGGTCGGGGCGTGACAGACATATGGTTCAGCTTGGCGGTTCGCCAAGCTACGAGCCAACGAAATTGAGTGAGGCGTTGAGCTGTTGGCTGTAGGCGTTGTAGCCACTGGCCGTGGGATGGAAAGAGTTCGATGCCACCGTGGCCGACCACGGCACAAACACCGTGTCGTTCACATAGCGCTGTCCGCTCCATGAGGTCTGGCAGGCACCGTGATCGTCGAAGGCATCTTCGACGTCGACCCACGCGATGTCGCCACCTCGGGCACTGGCCACCTCGTTGACAGCTCCTTCGAGATTGTCATTGAGATCTCGGGCAATGCTGTCGAGATAGTCAGCCTCTTTGCGATCGACACCGGTGACGCCCCAGCAGCCAGGCGTGCGCTGCATGAGCTCGGGGTAGCCGAGCACTCGGACCTGGGCGCCAGGTAGAGCGGCGGCGATCTCATCGACGAGAGCGACCATGTCGGCCCGCACCGTCGCCATGTTGCCGACTTGGTTGAGGCTGCGCTTCTCACAGCTCAGATCCCACAAGATGCACCGCTGCAACAGATCGGGCCACATCTCTCCCCGCACGCTTCGCAGATCATTACCGCCGGCCGTAAAGACAATCAGCGTGCCGGTGCCGTCTCCCTGAATCGCCGGCAAGGCGGTGCGGAACTGCTGGACGACGTCGTCGATCTCGGCGCCGCCGCACGCCTGAAACTCGAGCGGAACGCCGAGGTCGCTCGCCAGCCGTCCGCCTGGCACGACTGAAGTGTCGAAAAACCCGGGCTCGAGGCAAGAACCCTCGTTTGCGGCCCGATAGTTCGAGAGCACGCCGTAGCCGGCGGAGTAGGAGTCGCCCAACTGCACCACCTGCGTGATGGCTCCGGTGTTCGCTCCGGCAGGGCTGGTGGCGACAACAACCAGCACGCTTGAAAGGACGACGGCAGCAACAGCGGCGACGGCTCTACTCGAACGAATCATGGCCGAGACAGTAGTGTCCGAGACAATGTCGGATTCAGCGAATGACGAAAAAGTTACCAACGAGAAACTTCCGGGCTATGACGTGCCCGCTGTTGAGGCGTGGATTGGCGAGCACGTCGAAGCCCTCACGCCGCCCTTCACCTGGACCCAGCTCGAAGGTGGTCACTCCAACCTGACCTACGCTTTGGTCGACCAGAACGGGGCCAAAGCAGTGGTCCGCCGACCACCCGAGGGCGAGCTGCTCCCCAAGGCCCACGACATGGGTCGCGAGTTCCGTGTGATCTCGGGCTTGGGCCAGACCTCGGTGCCTGTCCCCATCGCCTATGGCTACTGCGAAGACCCATCAGTCACCGGTGCGCACTTCTACGTGATGAGCGAAGTGAGTGGTCGGGCGATGTACACCCCCGAGCTCGTTGAGGAGTGGCTCGACCTGCCCGCACGCAAGCAACTGGGCAAGTCGTTCATCGAGACCCTCGCCGCCCTGCACTCCGTCGACCCAGACGACGTCGGCTTGGGCGAGCTCGGTCGGCGTGACGGCTACGTCGCTCGCCAGCTCCGCACTTGGTACGGATCGTGGGAAGCCTCGAAGGAAGCTGCGGTGTACGACGACGACCGCATTCACGAGCTGCACACGATGCTGAGCGGGAACCTGCCCGAGCAGGGTCCCGCTCGGGTCGTGCACGGCGACTATGGCCTGCACAACACGATGGTCGATCAGCAGGGCAACCTCACCGCCGTACTCGATTGGGAGATTGCGACGCTGGGCGACCCTCTCGCCGACTTCGCCTACGCCCTCAATGCCTGGGGCGATCCAGATGCCGAGCCCTCCCCCGCCATGCACTCGGGCGCCACAACAGCGCCCGGCTTCGACGGCCCAGACGCGATGATCGAGCGCTACGCCGAAGGCACCGGCGCGGACCTTTCACAGCTCGAGTACTACCGAGCCTTCAACTACTTCAAGACCGCCTGCATCCTGCACGGCGTCTACTCCAGGTATCTCGAAGGCAAGAAGAGCACCGAAGGCATCGACGTGCCGCTGCTGAAAGAGCGCATGATCGCCACGATCGCACTGTCAGTCGAGCGCGCCGAGAACGTCTGATCTCCTGGCCCGCTGGGCCCTAGCCCGTGAGTTCGGTAAGGCCCGCGAGCAGGCGATCGTTCTCTTCTGGTGAGCTCACGGTGATTCGCAAACCCTCGCCGGCGAAGGGGCGAGTGACCAGGCCAAGCTTCTCGAGCCCAGTGCACACCTCCATCGTCTTGTCGCCAAGAGGGAGATAGACGAAGTTCGCTTCTTGGTCGGGCACGTCGTGACCCATCGCCCGGGCGGCGTCAACCATGCGTGTTCGTTCGACCTTGATTCGCCCGACTCGTTCCATCACTTCGTCGTCGGCCTCGATCGAGGCGATGGCCGCGGCTTGGGCCATGCCATTGACGGCGAAGGGAAACAGGGTCTTGTCGATCGATTCGATCACCGTCGGGTGACCAACCGCATACCCCACCCTGAGCGCGGCGAGGCCTTGCGCCTTTGAGAAGGTGCGGGTGATGAGCAGGTTGGGATGGTCGGGCAGTAGATCGGACACGGGGTTGCCGAGGGCCGGGTCCATGAACTCGCGATACGCCTCGTCGAGCACAACAACCACTGAATCGTCGACACCATCGAGCAGCGTGCCGAGGTCGCTCATCGAGAATGCCGTGCCCGTCGGGTTGTTGGGGTTGGCCAAGATGATGAGCTTGGTCTTGTCGGTGACGGCATCGGCCACGGCATCGAGGTCGAAGGCGTTGTTGACCAGCGCTGGGGTGACCGGCACACCGTCGACGAGCTTGGTGTAGACGGGATACACCTCGAACGAGCGCCACGGATAGAGCACTTCGTCGCCCGCGTCGACGTAGGTGAGAAAGAGTTGCTGCAGAAGCCCGACCGAGCCGCAACCAACGGTGATCTCGTCCTCAGTAGCACCAACCCAATCGGCAAGGCGGACCCGCAACTCGCTGGCTCGGTGGTCGGCATAACGATTGATGCCCTCGATCGAACCGGCCAACGCACCGGCGACGGAAGGCACCGGCCCCCATGGCGTCTCGTTCGAGGCGAGCTTGATGGCATCGTCGATGCCGTGCTCTTCCTCGGCCTGGGCCGCGTCCTTCCCTGGCCGGTAGGAGGGCAGTGCGTCAACAGCGGGGCGAGGTCGTCCGATCACGTTGCCGAGGCTAGCCACCGTGGGCCTTCGGGGCTGCAAGGGAAGAACCGGCAGACCAATGGCGTTGTATTCTCCATGCCGATCTCTCGTCTCAACCACGCCGTGCTCTGGGTGCGTGACGCACAAACCACCGCCGCCTTCTATGTCGACCAACTCGGGTTTGTTGTCACCAACGAGATGCCTGGCGCTGTGTTTCTTCGCACCCATGGTGAAAGCCTCAACGACCATGACCTCGGCGTCTTCTCGATTGGAGCCGACGCTGGCCCTCCCACCGAACGAGCCAACGTTGGCATGTACCACTTGGCCTGGGAAGTAGGGACCCTCCGCGAGCTGATCGATGTTCGAGAGCGCCTGAGTGCCATCGGTGCGCTCGTCGGCGAGAGCAACCACGGAGTTTCCAAGAGCCTGTATGCGAAGGACCCCGACGGCCTCGAGTTCGAGGTGCTGTGGGCCGTCCCTGTCGATCTGCTCGACCCCGAACTCGACTCGGTCACGACCGCCCCGCTCGACCTCGACGCCGATATCGAGCGTTTTGGTCTCGACTTGGCGGCAAGGGTGACGGCCTAGCCTCGGCCTCAGGCCCGCTCGAGAGCGACGGGGTGCGTGCCGTCGTGCGTTTGATACTGGAAGACGGGAACGCCGTTGTCGCAGCTGTAGCTGGTCCCGGCTGCGCCCAACCCGAGTGTCTCGATTCCCAGCTCAGACGCCGACATCGAGATACCAGCCATGCTCATCGTGAAGTCGATGGTGTCCTCTTCAGGCATGAAGGTGAAGTGTCCATCGACGGCGGAGTAGGTGCCGGTGGCAGAGCCTGAGGTTTCTCCCGTTGCTGACAGGCCATCGATGGTCATCGTGAACCCAAACGTGGGTGTGTAGTCGAAGGTGTTGTCGGCTCGGAGCTCGATTCGCACGTCTCCGGTGACGTCGAACGTCACGCCATCGAACTCGAGCTGGTCGTAGTAAGCGTTCATCTCAGCGGTGCTGAACACCCAGGCGCCCACGAGGCAATCGCCGCCCGTTGCGGGATCTTGCGCTGGAGCCTCGGCCGGCTCTGCGTCCGTGCTGGCTGGATCGGTGGCCGGATCGACCTCGGCCTCACCGGACTCAACGGTGTCGGCACCAGCGGTTTCGGTGTCAGCCGCGTCTGTCTCGTTTGCGCCTTGAACGACGACGACGTCTTGCTCACCAGTTGCCGATCCGAGGGCTGATCCACCCGAGGAGTCAACCGGGTCGCCGCTCGCAAGCGTTGTGGTTGGACCCGCGGCTGGCGCATCAGGCAGGGATGCGTCGTCACAAGCAGAAAGGGCAAGAACGGCGGCGAGCGCGAGTGCGGTGATTCGGGTGCGTGTCGTGCGGTGCAAGGTCATGCATCTCACGATGACCGGAGCGATCGATGTGCTCTGTCAGCCGCCCGACACGATCGAGGTGACGTCGGTCTCTCGGCAGCTCAGTGAGTTGGCTTCTGAGAGACGTCGAGATTTCTGCTTGACTCTCCAGCGACTGGAGACTCGAGGATCGTCACATGTTGCTTCAGATCGGCGAATTCGCCCGATTGACCGACCTACCGGTCCGCACCGTCCGCTACTACGGCGACCTCGGCCTTCTGCCGCCCGCAGAAGTCGATCCGTCGACGGGGTATCGGAAGTATCGGATCGAACAGGTCAGTCGAGCGTCTCGGCTCACGTCGCTCAAGGAAATCGGACTGTCACTGGATGAGATCCGGTTGATTCTCGATGACCAGCTCGACGACCGTGAGTTTCGAGATGTCCTTGCCACGAGGGTGTTGGGGTTGGAGTCCGAATCCGCCCAGATCTCCGAGCAGCTCCAGCGGGCCCGAGCCCAGCTGGCCATTGTGAACCAGAGATTGGAACGAACCATGCCAAACGTCACCATCAAGACCACCGAGGCAACAACCATTGCCTCGATCCGCGAGCAGATCGGAGGTGTGCACGAGATCTCGGCGCTCTTCCCGAAGCTGTTCTCTGCCGTCAACCCGGCCGACGCCGTCGGACCAGCGGTGCAGGTGTACCACTACTTCGCAGACGACGCTTCGTCGATCGACATCGAGGTGGGCATCCCGGTTCCCGCCGGTTATGAATCAGCGAGCCCGGCGCAGACTCGTGTGATCGAGGGCACGCAGATCGCAAGCCTCACCCATCACGGGGCGTTCAACCGGTTACACGAGGCCAACGCCGACCTCTTCAGGTGGGTCGAAGAGAATGGCTACATCGTGGCCGGACCGTCCTATGAGTGGAACATCGTCTGCACCGAGCCTGTCACCCAAGACAACGAGAGCTACGTGACCGAGATCCAAGTCGAAGTCACGAAGGCCTAGCGCCCCCGTGGCTCTCCCAACTGGAGGCTCCTACCGTCCGAAACGCCGGTGGGAGCCTCCAGAACGGCAAAGGAGCGTGAGGAGTCGGGTGGGTGTCGCGTTGGCAGGGGCCGCTAGGTGAGGATTTCGCGGGAGACGTCGAGCCACAGTTTGGTGCTCAGCCGCATCGACTCCACGTCGATGCGTTCGTTGTGGCCGTGGAATCGCATGCCGAACTCACCGGCGTCGATCGACGGACTGAACAGACCAGCCCCATACGCAATGGCGCCCATCTCGCGGTAGATGCGGGAGTCGGTGAAGCCCACCACCATCTGGGGCGACAGCCTGGCATCGGGAAACGGGTCGTTGATCGACTTCTGTAGCGCATCCCACAACGGCGTGTTGACCGGGCTCATGGTCGACACGTCATTCATGATCGGCTCGATCTCAACCTCATTGGCCAAATCGCCGAGCGCTGCTTCGAGGTGGGCCCGCACATCGGCTTCGTTCTCCCCCGGAAGGGTGCGCACGTCCACCTCGAGCACCACATCGTCGGGGATCACGTTCGTCTTCATTGTCTCGCCGCCGGCGATGACGTTGCACGAGAACGTCGTGTGGGTGCATGAGTAGAGGTAGCGAGCACCGGCGGCCGGCGCCTCATCGAGATAGTCCTCGATCTTGTCCGGGTCGAGAAGAATGGCCTCTTGTTCTTTGTCGAGGCCAAGCGTCTCGACTCTCTCGCGCCAAAGTTCGGTGAACTTCGCCGGCGGCCGGTATTCGGTGATGCGGTTGATCACCCCAGCTGCTTTCACGAGCGCGTTGTTGCGGCGGAACGGCGTCGAGCCGTGGCCCGGTGTGCCTTTCACCCGGATGCGGCGCCACGCCACGCCCTTCTCCCCCACATTCACGTTGATGATCGGACTCTCGGGCGAACCGCCGTGCAACCCGCCGTTCTCGGTGAGGACGTAGTCGGCCATGATCGCGTCGGCCTCGTTGTCGGCCATCCACCGAGCCCCGTGGGCGCTGCCCGATTCCTCGTCGGCCACGGCGAAGTAGATGAGGTCGCCCTTCGGCTTGAACCCCGACTGGGCGAGGTGCTTGAACGCCACGGCCTGTGAAGCCGTGATGTTGAGCATGTCGACGGCGCCCCGGCCCCAGATCTCGGCATTGCCATCATCGCCGAACGGCACCAGCTCGCCACCGAACGGATCTCGCTCCCAACCGTCCGGGTTCACGGGCACCACATCGGTGTGGCCCATGAGACACAGGCTCTTGGCCTCGGGGTCGGACCCCTCGATACGAGCTACGAGCGAGACTCGCCCCGGGGTGGGTTCGTAACGCTCAATGTCGAGACCGGTTCCTTCGAGGAACGACTCGAGCGTGTCGGCGTTGCGGACTTCCTGACCCGACTCGGGCGTGCCGTCGTTGACGCACGCATTGCGAATCATCGTCTGCAGTAACTCGACACTCTGGTTGGTGAGCGCAGCGGATGTCTTCGGGTCTGACCCAGATGAGTTCGGCACGGTGCCAGCCTCTCACGTAGCGTTTGCTCATGGCGACTACGACTGCGCTTCTCACCACCGAGCAACTCGAGCACTACGAATCGCGGGGTTATCTCGCCCTCGACTCATGGGTGAGCGACGAGTGGCTCGAACGCCTCAACGCGAAACTCGACGAGCTCATCGAGGTGAGCCGCACGGCCGAGCCCGGGGATCGCCGCTTCGACACCGAGCCGGAGCACTCTGCTGACAAACCCCGACTCCGACGCATCAACACGCCGACTGACGTCGATCCCGTCTTCGCCGAGTTCGCTCTCGACGGTCCAGCGACCGACCTGGCCCAAGCCATCCTCGGACCCGACATTCGCTTCCACCACTCAAAGCTCAACATCAAGTGGCATTCGGGCGGCGACGAAGTGAAGTGGCACCAAGACATTCAGTTCTGGCCTCACACCGACTTCTCACCGCTCACGATCGGCGTCTATCTCCGCGACGTCGACGACGAGATGGGCCCAATGGGCATCGTCCCCGGTAGCCACCGCGGGCCACTCTTCGATCTGGCCGACGAACAGGGCACCTGGACCGGAGCGCTCAACGATACCGATCTCACCCAGGTCGATCTCGAGGCGGCCGACTATCTGAAGGGACCGGCCGGGAGCGTCACCGTGCACAACTGCTGTGCGGTGCACGGGTCTCAACCGAACGAATCGACCCGGATGCGACCGCTGCTGCTGCAGACATACTCGCGAGCCGACAGCTACCCGCTCATCGGGGTCGGCGCCAACGGTGCGACCGGGCGCTCTGGACATCAAATTGTGCGTGGCACCCCGCCGACTCACATCGAGGTCGGCGGCCGCCGCATGCCAGCCGCTCCCGACTGGTCACGCGGCTACACATCGATCTTTGAAGTCCAGGGCAACTAACCCTCACTCAGCCCCGCCCCAAAATCCGAACTGGAGGCCGTAAGACACCGAAACGTGCCCTCCGGCCTCCAGAACGTGGAAACAGTTAGCCCCAGCAGTGGCGGCTGGCGAACCACGGACGGGTGCCGTCGCGCTGCCAGGTGATGAGCGCCGCTTCGTCTTGCTGAGCAGGTGCGGCCTGGTCGGCGGTGCTCACGCCGTAGCGCTCGTCGTGGCCGTAGGCGGCCCAACTGCTCTTCAGGAACTGATAAGCGCCACGGGCCGATGAGCGGCGGTTGGCTGCCTGGTAGTCATCGCGTGACTCGCAGAAGCGAATCTCGCGCAGGATCGGGGGAACGAACACGCCGTGACCGGCATCGACCCAACCTGCGGGGATGTCCGTTTGGGGTTCGGTACTTGCCGCAGACACTGAGCTCAGATCAACGGGCGGCGGCAGCGTGCCGGTGAGAGCAATATGTTCTTCAGAGTCGGCGATGGCGGCGATTGCGTTGGCCGGGTCATCAAATGCTGCCCAGAACGTATGGCCAGCGGGGTCAGGCTCGCGGTTGAGGGCGTTGCGGTAGGCGTCGACAACAAAGTCGCCCGAGCTGACCCGCTGCGCCTCGGGGAGCTGGGTCATGATGCGAGCAAGATCGACGAGACTCTCGCCACTTTGGCGCCGCTCGCTCCAGTACGCGAGACCGGCGGGATCGGGCATGCGGCCCAGCGCTGTGTGATAGAGACGGACGATTTGATCGTCGTGGGCGGGCTCAGCTGCGACCTCGGCGGGCCGAAACACAAATGCAATAGAGCCAGCGAGCAGGGCGACGGCGAGAACCACGACCGGCCAGGCGGACCGAGTCTTGGCCGACGAAGGCGCTGGGGCAACCGACTGCGCTGTTGGTTCAGCGCAGTCGGCGATGGGTTTGTAGTTGGCAACAATGGGCGTTTGATTCGGCATTTCGGTACCTCCACAGGGCGATGAGCCGACGAAAGGCAACTCGAAGACGCGACGACGAGGCCGAGTTGGCTCGCCGAGATACGCCGAAAGGGACCGAAAGAAGGTCCTCAGGGGTTTGCGCGATGAGCCACCGGGGCTGCGTCTCCGCGTCTGGCATTCGAGTTCCCGCCTCGCCAGATCTACGGTTTCGCTCGGGTTGTCAGCCCCCGAGAGAGCTCGTTCGTGACGGTTACGTTACAGCGACTCAATCCGAGACACCAACCGAATCTCACCATTTGTGGCCAAGTTCACATTTGCCGCCACGGAGCGTGACCTTGGGTCACCGGGGTGTTGAAGCCGAACGGCGAGGTTCTGGATTTTTCGGCCGAGCGGCCGATCGGGCCATGAAGCAACAACCTCTGCCACTCAAGGCAAAGCAACGACTGAGCCGCGCCGGTGGTTTAGCATGCGAAATCACACAGCGAGAGGGTTTCAATGTCTGACAGCTACACCGCATGGGACGGCAACGAGTATCCGTGGCCGCCGCCCGAAGGCTGGGAAATCAAGAGTGATGGCCGCTACTGGCCAGCCGATCACGGCTCAGCACCCGCCGCTGCAGCAGCCGACGACGGATCATCTGGTGGTGTCACTGACGCAGTCGCTGGAGCCGCAGGTGTGACCGGTGCTGCTGGCCTTGCTGGCGCAGCAATGAGTGGAGCCGCTGACAAGGTCGAAGACTCGATCCCTGCGGTCGACATTCCCGAGCCCGGCGCAATCATCGAGCCAGGCGCCGCTATCGAAGCACCTGCTCCCGGCGCTGCGTTCGACCCCCCGCCCGCTGTTGAAGTTCCAGAGATGGGCGGCTCAATCGACACGCCGTCGTTCGAGACCCCATCGATCGACACATCCTCCGTCGATGTGCCTTCAGTTGGCACCCCGTCCTTCGAAGCACCGTCCGTCGACACACCCTCCGTCGACGTGCCGTCGTTTGAGGCCCCCTCAGTCGACACTCCCTCATTCGACACCCCGACACTCGACGCCCCTTCATTCGAAGCGCCGTCGATCGATACACCTTCGATGGATGCGCCCTCAGTCGGTGTGCCCGCCGTCGATGCGCCAACCTTCGATCCTTCATCGTTCGACGCACCATCCGTGGATACTCCGTCGTTCGACCCCCCACCCGCTCCCGGATTCGACGCATCGGCTCCGACCTTTGATGCGCCATCCCCGGGCTTCGATGCCCCTCCAGCCGCCGCGCCTGGCTTCGACGCTCCGTCAATGGATGCGCCCGGCATGTCGCCACCTCCGATGGGTGCTCCGCCTGCCGCCGGTGGCTTCGTTCCTCCACCAGCAGGTGGACCAGCTGCGGCACCCGCTTGGGACGCCACCCCGCCGCCAGCCGGAGCCCCAGGCCATGCCGGCGGCCCCGGTCCCGGCATGGGCGTTGCTGCTCCCCCGGCGCCTGAGAAGAAGGGAATCAGCACTGGCTTGATCGTGCTGTTCGTGATTCTCGGCATTCTCGTCCTTGGCGTCGTTGGCTGCATCGCCGTGATCGGCAGCGCTGTCGACGAGGCCGGCGACCAAATCGAAGAGTCGTTCGAAGAGTTCGAACAGAACCAGGCCGAGGCTCGGGCCGAAGTAACGCTCAGCGACTGCGCGGTTGTCGACGGTGTGCCCCAGGCCACCGGAACGGTTGCCAACCGCTCGGGCGGCTTGTCCGACTACGCAATCGAAGTGGTCTTCACCGGTGAAGACGGACGACGCCTTGCCCCCGGCATGGTCAACGTGAGCAGCGTCGAAGACGGCGGGGACGTCGTGTTCGATGCGGTGAGCACCGACGGTGGCGTCACCACCCGCATCACCTGCGGCTTGGGCGACATCACTCGCACCGGCAGCTGAACTCGGTGTCGGGCTGGTTTCGAGGCCAGCCCGGATCACCGGTCAGACTGATTTTTCTGGGGTGACTGAGGGTGTAGTGGTTCAGGACATAGGAAACCGGTGTGTCGAGACATAGGAAACTGTGGTTCGGGCATGGTTTGCGATGTCCAAGGCCCGAGCGATCATCTTGTCTGTTGAGCTTGAGGGTCTTACACAATCAGAAGCAGCCGC
>CALJSB010000072.1 GCA_937976305.1 uncultured Acidimicrobiales bacterium | reverse complement strand
CTGAGCGTCGGATTCGGTCCTGCGTGAGCAGTTCAGACCAACATGTCAGCTGCGACCGCATGACGCTACTGGGCTCACACTCCTGCGGCAACAAGAGAAACACCCCGTCGGCGCTCAGCTGGCGAAGAATGCCCCGAGCACAGCGGTCATGTCGGCGACATCGCTCAGTCCACACATCTCGCGAGCACTGTGCATTGCCAACTGCGGCACCCCAACATCAACAGTCCGGACGGCCAACTGGCCGGCCGTGATCGGCCCGATGGTGGAACCACACGGCAGATCGTTGCGATGGATGTAGGTCTGCACGTCGACACCAACATCGCTGCACAGCGACCGGAAGCGAGCCTCGCTCCTGGCGTCGGTGGCGTACCGCTGATTGGCGTTCCGCTTGACGGCAATACCGCCGTTCATCTCGATCAGATGATCGGGCTCGTGCTTGTCGACGTAGTTCGGGTGGGTGGCATGCGCCCCATCGGCTGAGATCACGAACGAGCGAGCAAGCGCCTCGAGATGAGTTGTGCGATCTCCACCAACGGCACCGTTGATCCGTTCGAGGATGGCGCCGAGGAAATTTCCCGATGCTCCGGTTGAGGATTCGGATCCGATTTCTTCGTGGTCATAGAGCACCAACACGGGGATCTGGTTCTTCGCGTCGATCTTCTTCCCCTCGACTGCGGCCATGAGCGCCCGGGTGCCACAGAACGCCGACACGAGATTGTCGATTCGGCCCGATGCCAACATGTCGCCATCTCGACCGACAACCGACGGGGGCTGCACATCAAACGTCATCACATCCCACGACATGATGTCGTCCGCCGCAACGCCCGACTGTTCGGCCAAATACGCCCGGAACGCCCCCGGATCGTCTTCGCCGATGGCCCACAGCGGAACCAAGTGGCGCTGCGGGTCGAGCTTCAGACCCTTCTCGCGAATCTCGCGGTCGAGATGGATGGCGAGCTGGGGGATTCGCAAGATCGGCCGATCGTCGAGAAGCAGCACTGATTCGCCGTCTTTGGTCGTCACCCGACCGGCGAGTCCGAGGTCACGATCGAGCCAGGAATTCAGGAGCACACCGCCATAGATCTCGACGCCGAGCTGGGCGAAACCGCCGGCCGACCCCTCGGCATTCGTTCGAATCCGCAGATTCGGCGAGTCGGTGTGCGCTCCCACGATGCCGTACGACGCACTCGGCTTCGCCGCTTGCACCCAAGCCACGAGTGCTCCGCCATCGGCCACCATGTACTTCCCGGCCTTTTTGGGGAAGCCATCGGCAAGGTCAACCTCGACGAAATCGGCACTCGCCAGCAACATTTTTGCTCGGCTCACTGCGTGATAGGGCGTCGGGGAAACCCGCAGGTCATCGATGATGAGGTCGGTTGTGCTGGTCGTCGTCACCCGTGGGACACTAATACACCTTCGCCCATCTCAATCAGAGATCGAGTTTGGCGTCCCAGCCCATTCCGGAGATAGGTTGGACACTCACAGCTGAGTGCTGGGCCAACGCTGTCCCCGCGAAACCAAAACCCGGAGAATGCGTCGAATGCCCCACGCCCAAGGCCTCTATGACCCCGCGAACGAACACGACGCCTGCGGCGTCAGCTTCGTGGCCAACATGCATGGCGAAGCGTCCCACGACATCGTCAAGCGTGGGCTGAATGCCCTCACGTGCCTCCAACATCGCGGGGCAACCAACGCCGAGCCAAACACGGGCGACGGCGCCGGGATTCTGACCCAGGTACCGCATCGCCTGTACGCCGATCTCGTGTCTGATCTTCCAGAAGCAGGCCAGTACGCCACCGGGATCGGCTTCTTGCCAACCGGCACCGAAGCAAAGGCTGCGGTCAAGGCGGCCATCGAGAAGATCGTCGCCGACGAAGGACTCCGGACACTGGCGTGGCGCACGGTTCCCGTGGTCGCGACCGACCTCGGCGAACAAGCTCGCGATGTCATGCCGGCGTTCGAGCAGATCTTCTTGGCCGCAAACGATGGTCGCAGCGGCATCGAACTCGACCGTGAGGCCTACGTGATCCGCAAGCGGATCGAACACGAGGTACCCGTTCAACTGGGTCACGACGTGTACTTCCCGAGCCTTTCGAGCAGGACCGTTGTCTACAAGGGAATGTTGACGACGCCCCAGCTCTCGGCCTTCTTCCCCGATCTCCTCGACGTTCGCTTCGAGAGTTCGCTTGCCCTTGTGCACTCTCGCTTTTCGACCAACACGTTCCCGTCGTGGCCCCTCGCACACCCGTATCGGTTCGTGGCCCACAACGGCGAGATCAACACCGTCATGGGCAACCGCAACTGGATGCGAGCTCGCGAAGCCATGCTGGGGGCCTCGCACTGGGGCGACCGCATCGAGAAGCTGTTCCCGATCTGCACGCCGCTCGCGTCTGATACCGCGAGCTTCGACGAGGCGCTCGAGCTTCTCCATCTCGGCGGATACGACCTGCCCCACGCCGTCCTCATGATGATCCCCGAGGCGTGGGAAAAGAATCGAACCATGGACGACGAAGAGCGGAACTTCTACCGCTTCCATGCGGCGCTCATGGAACCGTGGGACGGCCCGGCCTCGGTGGCCTTCACCGACGGCACGGTGATCGGCGCAGTTCTCGACCGCAACGGACTACGGCCCAGCCGCTATTGGGTCACAGACGACGGCATCGTCGTGATGGCCTCCGAGGTCGGTGTGCTCGATGTTCCGCAGTCGAAGATCGTCCAAAAGGGACGGCTCGAGCCCGGACGCATGTTCCTCGTCGACACCGCACAGGGTCGCATCGTCGATGACGACGAAATCAAGCAAACACTGGCTCGGTCAAAGCCCTACGGCGAGTGGCTCAACAACGTCATCAACTTGGGCGATCTGCCCGAGAGACCCGTGTCGCACCCGGTCCACGATCATCTGATTCCCCAGCTGATGGCCAATGGCTTCACCGAGGAAGAGCTCGATCTCCTCGTCGAGCCGATGGTGCTCAGCGGCGCTGAGGCGATTGGCTCGATGGGCACCGACACGCCGCTCGCCGTGCTGTCGAGTCGCCCCCGCCAGCTCTACGACTACTTCAACCAGCTCTTCGCCCAGGTCACCAACCCGCCACTCGATGCCATTCGTGAGGAGTTGGTCACCTCCGCAGCATCGACGCTCGGCCCAGAAGCCAACTTGCTCGACCCGGGCCCCGACAGCTGCCATCAGATCGCCCTTCCCTACCCGGTGATCACCCGGCACGAACTCACCCAGATCATTCACGCCAACGACGAGGGCAACTTCCCGCAGCTCTCTTCGGCCGTCATCCGCGGTCGGTATCCCGTCGCCGAAGGCGGCGAAGGTCTTCGCCAAGCATTGGAAGATGTGCGCCGTCAAGCGTCCGAGGCCATTGCGTCCGGCGCATCGATCATCGTGCTCAGCAACCGTGATGCGACGGCTGACTTGGCTCCCATTCCCTCGCTCTTGCTCACCGGAGCTGTCCACCACCACCTCGTTCGTGAGAAGACCCGCACTCGGGCCGGCCTGATCATTGATTCAGCCGATGCCCGCGAGGTGCATCACTTCGCGTTGCTCCTGGGATACGGCGCAGCGGCGATTTGCCCGTCGGTGGTCATGGAGGCGATCGAGGACCGAATCGCGTGGGACCGGTCCTCCGGCGACATCCACACCGCACGCGAGAACTACCTGCGAGCAGCGAGCAAGGGTGTCATCAAGGTGATGTCGAAGATGGGCATCTCCACTGTCGCGTCCTACACCGGAGCCCAGATCTTCGAGGCCGTCGGCCTCAGCCATGACCTCGTCGACGAGTACTTCTCTGGCACTACGTCCAAGCTCGGCGGCATCACGCTCGATGAGCTCGCCGAAGAATGCCGCCGGCGCCACGTACGGGCCTTCCCCGATCGTCCTGAGTTGCTCTCGCACCGCAAGCTCGACTTCGGAGGCGAATACCAGTGGCGGCGTGAGGGCGAGTTCCACCTCTTTAATCCCGACACCGTGTTCAAGCTCCAGCACTCCACTCGAACCAAGCAGTACGAGATCTTCAAGGAGTACACCGACCTCGTCGATTCACAGTCCGAGCAGATGGCAACCCTGCGCGGGCTGTTCAAGCTCGAGTCTGACCGAGAACCGATCTCCATCGATGAGGTCGAGCCCATCTCAGAGATCGTGAAGCGGTTTGCCACCGGCGCCATGAGCTACGGGTCGATTTCAGCTGAAGCTCACGAGACCCTCGCCATTGCCATGAACCGGCTCGGCGGCAAGTCGAACACCGGCGAGGGTGGTGAGGATCCCGAACGGTTCCTCACGCTCGAAAACGGCGACTCGAAACGATCATCGATCAAGCAGGTCGCATCCGGGCGCTTTGGTGTCACGTCCGAGTACCTCACCAACTCCGACGACATCCAGATCAAGATGGCCCAGGGGGCAAAGCCGGGCGAGGGCGGGCAGCTCCCTGGCCGCAAGGTGTGGCCGTGGATCGCCAAGACTCGCCACTCAACACCCGGCGTCGGCCTCATCTCGCCTCCTCCTCACCACGACATCTACTCGATCGAAGATCTTGCCCAGCTGATCCACGATCTGAAGAACGCCAACCCCGAAGCCCGGGTGCACGTCAAGCTCGTGTCCGAGGTCGGTGTCGGCACCGTCGCCGCCGGCGTCTCGAAAGCCAAAGCCGATGTGGTGCTGATCTCCGGCAACGACGGCGGCACAGGCGCCTCACCACTCACCTCGCTCAAGCACGCCGGCGGCCCATGGGAGCTCGGCCTTGCCGAGACCCAACAAACGCTGCTGCTGAACGACCTGCGAGACCGAATCGTCGTGCAGGTCGACGGTCAGATCAAGACCGGCCGTGATGTCATCATCGCCGCCCTACTCGGCGGCGAAGAGTTCGGCTTTGCTACTGCTCCGCTCGTGGTTTCGGGCTGCGTGATGATGCGGGTCTGCCACCTCGACACCTGCCCCGTTGGGGTCGCTACCCAGAACCCCGAGCTTCGAGCCAAGTTCTCAGGCAAGCCCGAGTTCGTCGAAACGTTCTTTGAATACATCGCCCAAGAGGTTCGTGAGTACCTCGCTGAAATGGGCTATCGAAGCATCGACGAGATCGTTGGCCGGGCCGAGTGCCTCGACACCAGCGCCGCAGTCGATCACTGGAAAGGCTCTGGCCTCGACCTCACCCCCGTGCTCCACGTCCCCGAACTCCCAGAGGGTGCAGCACGACTCAACACCGTCCCGCAGGACCACGGCCTCATCGATGCGATGGACCAAACCCTCATCGCGCTGGCCCAGCCCGCGCTCGAAGATGGCACACCCGTCAAGATTCATCGGGCCATCCGCAACGTCAACCGAACCGTCGGCACGCTGCTGGGCCACGAGCTCACCAAGCGCTATGGCGGCGCAGGCTTGCCGGACGACACCATCGACATCAACTTCACCGGCTCGGCCGGCAACAGCTTCGGTGCCTTTGTGCCAAAGGGCATCACACTGCGGCTCGAAGGTGACTCGAACGACTATCTCGCCAAGGGACTCTCGGGCGGACGTGTCGTCGTGCGGCCAACCGAAGATGCCGGGTTTGTGGCCGAAGACAACGTCATTGCTGGCAACGTCATTCTCTACGGAGCCACGAGCGGCGAGGTCTACCTGCGAGGCCAGGTGGGCGAGCGGTTCTGCGTTCGCAACTCGGGCGCAACGGCAGTCGTCGAGGGCGTCGGTGACCATGGCTGTGAATACATGACAGGCGGACGTGCGGTGATTCTCGGCCAGACGGGTCGAAACTTCGCTGCTGGCATGTCCGGTGGCGTCGCCTACGTGTTCGACGAAGATGGCGCATTCGCCACACGGGTGAACCGCGAGATGGTCGACATCGAACCGCTGACTTCTGAGGATCAGGACGAACTCAAGACGATCATCGAGGCCCACGTGAACGAAACCGGCTCGGCGGTCGGTCAGCGGATTCTCGACAGCTGGGCCCGGGAAGTCGAGCGCTTCACCAAAGTGATGCCAACCGACTACAAGCGAGTGCTGATCGCAATGGCCCACGCAGAAGAAAACGGGCTCGACCCAGTCGAGGCAATCATGGAGGCGTCCAATGGGTGACCCACGAGGCTTTCTCAAGCACGACCGACAGGGTTTTGAGCGACGCCCTGTGCCGGTTCGGCTGAAAGACTGGAACGAGGTCTACGAGCCGATCGACGAACACGTGTTGCGAGATCAGGCGGGCCGCTGCATGGACTGTGGCATCCCGTTTTGCAACAACGGCTGCCCCCTCGGCAACCTGATTCCAGACTGGAACGACCTCGTCTACCGGGACAACTGGGAGGATGCCATCGAGCGCCTCCACGCCACCAACAACTTCCCGGAGTTCACCGGCCGACTTTGCCCTGCGCCCTGCGAAGGGGCCTGCGTGGCCGGCATCCACACCGAAGCCGTCACCATCAAGAACGTCGAAGTCGCGATCATCGAGCGGGCGTTCGAAGAAGGTTGGGTCACGCCCGTCATGGCGTCGAAGAAGACCGGCAAGAGCGTCGCCGTCATTGGATCTGGACCAGCGGGCCTTGCCGTGGCCCAACAGCTCACCCGAGCCGGCCACGACGTCACCGTCTACGAACGGGCCGACAAGATCGGTGGCTTGCTGCGGTACGGAATCCCCGAGTTCAAGATGGAGAAGCGCATTCTCGACCGTCGCCTCGACCAGATGCGGGCCGAAGGCACCATCTTCACGACCAACGCCTACATCGGTGGCCCGGCAGACGATCCACAGTCGATTCCGGTCTCTGACCTGCAAGACCAGTTCAACGCCGTGATTCTGGCTGGTGGCGCCACCGCGTGGCGGGATCTGCCGATTCCCGGTCGTGAACTCGACGGGATCTTCCAGGCCATGGAGTATTTGCCACCGGCAAACCTGGTCGCCAAGGGTGCACTTGAAGAGCACCCGATCTCTGCGGAAGGCAAGGCCGTCATCATCATCGGTGGAGGCGACACCGGAGCTGACTGCCTCGGCACCGCCCATCGTCAAAATGCTCGCAGCGTTCACCAGTTCGAGATCATGCCTCGTCCGCCCGATGTGCGTGCCGAATCAACACCGTGGCCCACCTGGCCGCTCATGCATCGCGTGTCATCGGCCCATGAAGAGGGCGGCGAGCGCGTCTACTCGGTGAGCACCACTGAGTTCCGCGGTGAAGACGGCAAGGTCACCACGCTCGTCGGTCACGAAGTCGAGACCATCGTCGTTGACGGTCGTCCCAGCTTCGAAAAGGTTGCCGGGAGCGACTTCGAGATGGAAGCCGACCTCGTCTTGTTGGCCATGGGGTTCGTTGGTCCCGAAAAGACCAGCGTGCTTGATCAACTCGGCGTCGATCTCGACGACCGCGGCAACGTCGTTCGGAGCACTGAGTGGGCGACGTCAGTCGATGGCGTCTACGCATGCGGCGATATGGGTCGAGGGCAGAGCCTGATCGTGTGGGCCATCGCAGAGGGCCGAGCGTGTGCAGCAGCGGTCGACAAGCAGCTGATGGGGGAGACGCTTCTCCCGTCCCCTGTGCGCCCCACAGACCGCCCTCTGGTCTAACGGGGTCAGGATTCCTAGGCCAAACCCCTCATTCGAGGGCAATCGCCTCAGGTGACCAACGTGTGGCGCCGTATCTATGGCCACGGAGATCATCATGTTGGCATCACTGCACACCTCAACAATCGACACTGCGACCTCGAAAAAGACGGTTCCACTGGGCCGAGCGCTCGAGGGAGCACGGCGCCGCGTCCAGTTCTCGGCTGAGGCCGCCGCCATCGAGCTCGGAATCGACCTGCGCGAGCTTGGCATGTACGAGGCCGGACTGCGTTCACCGCGTCCTGAGCTACTCGAAGACATGGGTGCGCTCTATGGCGTCGATCCAAGCCGTCTCGAGAGCCGTCCCTATCTGCCGCGAATCCCCCCTCGTATCGATCTCCAAGCCAAGACGCTCGAGCTGGGGTGGATGTCCATCGACCTTTCGCCGATCGACGATCGACCAGCAGAAGCAAACGAGTACCTCGTGCGTTCGATCGCTGGCAGCTTGCGCACCATGCGCGGCCTCGATGTCGGTCAGCCGGTGTTCTTACGCCGCAGTGAGTTTCCGCTGCTGGCCTCGCTCCTCGACACCAAAGACGACGAGCTACCCGTGCTGTTCATGCAGCACTTGTCGCTGAGCTACCACGAGGTCGTCGAGCTCATCGACGCCATCGCAGCGTCAATTTCTCAGACCTCTGCTCAGACTTCTGGCGCCTAGGCCCCTGGCTCCTCGAGCAATCCTTCGAGCAACAGCCGGTACAGCGACGAGCACACCCGGAATGCACTTTCGCCCGTCTGGGTAATCACGGACGCAACGCTCGTGTGGCCGTCGAGAAGCGACAGGTAACGCCACTCATCTGATGTGACGACGCGCTCGTCGGTTTCGTCCGGCAGCGACGACGACAGCTTGAAAACGACGTCGACTGACGGAATTCGTGTGGCGATCTGCTTCCAGATCTCGAGGCGACGCTCGGCCTGGACGACCAAATCGTCGACAGGTTCGGCGAAGTGAGGGCCAACGGCGTGCACCGGGCCATGCTCAACTTCGAATGTGTGCTCAGACGGAACCACCAGCTCGAAAAGCACCGTGAGATTGAACTCGTGCACGAGTCGACTGAGCATCGCTTCAGCATCAGGGTCAGCCCCCACGAGCGAAGCCGCCACGTTCGTCTGCTCGTCGAGCATCTGGCGAATCTGCTTTTCTGGAGTGACCCCGTTTCCGTAGAGAACTGACTCGAGCCGAGCGCTCGCCTCATTCTCCGCCAGATACACAGCCCCATCGTCGAACCAAATGTGGCTGCCGTTGCTCACACGGACAACCCCCGTCAACCGCTCGGCAGCAAGCCGTTCGAGCAGCCGGCCAAGAGGTAGCTCCGCCAAAGATCCGTTCATGATCGCGCCTTGATGGTCCACGGCCCGAAACGGTAGCTCAAGGTTGGGCAAGAGCCGCCGATGGAGTCGGAGATCACCTCCCGCTGTGAGAAGGACCATGTTCCAAAATCTGAGTTTGCGTGCAAAATTGATCGCCATCGCCGTGCCACCCTTGGTGGTTCTGGTGTGCATCGCCCTTTATGGCTTGCTGCTGAGTGTGAATGGCGCTCAAGAGAATCTTGCCGGCGATGTCCGCACCCTTGGCATCATCGCGATTGCCGGCGTCATCCTGACGGCCGCCGTCGGCTTCTTGGTGCAACGGACGATCGCCGACCCTGTCGAGGAAATCACCGCCGCCACCCGAGACCTGGCCGACAACCGTCTGCCCCGGTTGGTGGATGCGCTTCGCTCCAACAATGCCGGTGAGACACACTTCGAGCCGATCACGTTCGAGCAGAACGACGAGCTGGGCGAGCTCGCCGGCGCCCTCAACGACGTACAGGCGGCGGCGACGAACGTCGCTGTCGAGCAACAGACACTCATCCGCAAGGGCGTGAGCGAGATCGTCATCAACATGGCTCGCCGGAATCAAACCCTGCTCGATCGTCAGATCGAATTCATCGACACACTCGAGTCAGCGGAAGAAGATCCTGAGCGCCTCGAGCAGCTCTTCGGTCTCGATCACCTCGCAACTCGCATGCGACGCAATGCCGAGAGCCTCCTCGTTCTGGCCGGCGCCGAGTCAGCTCGTCGTCGTGGTGGACCAGTTGCGGTCGCTGATGTGCTCCGAGTCGCCATGTCCGAGATCGAGGACTACCGACACGTGCAGCTGCACGCCGTCGAAGAGTGCGACATCGCAGCAGCGAGCGCCGTCGACCTTGCTCACCTTCTCTCGGAACTGATGGAAAACTCCACACAGTTCTCACCACCGGATGCCCCCGTGGAGGTCAGCGGCACCACGCACCCAGACGGCTCGTATCTCATCTCGATCGTCGACCATGGCATTGGCATGAACGACGAGCAGCTCGCCGCTGCGAACCAGACCATCGCCAAACCACCAGCGCTCGGCCTGAACCTCAGCCGCTCGCTTGGCTTCATCGTGGTTGGCCGACTGGCTCAGCGACTCGACGTTCGCATCGAACTCGTGCAGACCAGCGGTGGCGGCACAACCGCCATCATCGAAGTCCCGCAGTCGTCGCTCAACGCTGGTGCCGCTCCCCAAGACCACGGCGCGCCCCAAGAGCACGGCGAATCGGCACCCGACATGAGCGTCGCTGCGATCGACGCACCAGATGCCCCATCCCCAATGGATGCGGGTTCGTACGCTCCGGCCCAACTCACGGCACCGGCTGCTCTCGGCACCCCGGGCATGCCAGTCATCAACGACCCTGCTCCTTCACTGTCGGAGAACCCGTTCGGTTCAGCCGACCTCTCGGCCGAAGAGCCCGCATGGACTCCGCCAGTCGTTCCCGAACGTGGTGCGAACCCAATCGGTGGCTCTACCCCCGACATCGCCCCCGACATCGCCCCTGATCGTGCGGCCGAGATGCCCGAGCCGGCTGGCAGCGATGCGCTTGCGAAGCTCCAGGGCCTTGCGCCGACCGACATGCCGTCGGCTGACATCGCCCCAGCTGCTCTGCCGCCGGTCGAAATGCCGCCGGTCGACATGCCGCCAGTCGACATGCCGCCAGTCGACATGCCCCCGGTTGATCTTCCTCCGCTTGACATGCCGTCTGCAGAGATACCGACCGCAGAGATGCCACCGGTCGAGATGCCGTCAGCAGAGATCCCATCAGCAGAGATGCCATCGTTCGATGCTCCGGCATTCGATGCTCCGGCATTTGATGCGCCTGCACCCGAAGCACCGGCATTCGAGCAGGCGCCACCGACTGAACACGTTCAGCCCGGCCCAGCTCCATCCAAACTCGAAGAGGCCATCCCCACCGGCGATGCATTCGACCAGGGAATGGACAACCTTCTCGACGACGGCGGCAGCCGCACCCCAACCGGTCTCGTCAAGCGAGACCGGAGCAAGTCGAAAGCACCAACGAGTGAAGGTCGACGGATCCCAGACGGCTCTACAGCCGCTGTTGCGAGCTCACGCTCGCCAGAAGAGATCCGCTCGATGCTTGCCCGTTACCGCGAAGGCCTCAAGGGCCGACCACTCGAGGGCCTCGCTCAAGAGGCTCACGATTCAACTACCGAAAACAACCCGTTTGGAGACAACGCATGAGCGCCATGAGCACCCAGGCGAGCAACGTCAATTGGCTCGTCAACAACTTCGTCGAGCGAGTTCCCGGTGCGAATGACGCCGTAGTCGTTTCGTCTGACGGACTTCCCATTGCCGCTTCGCATGGGCTCGATCGGGACTCAGTTGACCGCTTCGCAGCTGTCTCATCCGGCTTGATCGGTCTGGCCTACGGCGCCGCCGGCCGCTTCGGCGGCGGAGCGGTGACCGAGGTCATCGTCGAGATGGAAAACGCCTTCCTGTTCGTGACGGGTATCAGCGATGGTTCGCTGCTCGCCGTCATGGCTGCGAGCGCCTGCGACGTCGGCCTCGTGGCCTACGAGATGGCTGTGCTGGTCGAAAAGACCGGCGCCGTGCTCACTCCTGAGCTCCGCGCTGAGCTTCAGGCTTCACTCCCAGCCTGATTGGAACTTCACCGATGACCGAATCCAACGACGAAAACTTCCGGTCCTTCCGGGTTCGTCCTTACCTTCTGACGGGTGGGCGAACGCGTTCTGCTGTTGACCTCCCGCTGGAAGCGCTGGTGCGAACCACAGAGTCCGGGCACGCTGCCCTGGGGACCCAGTCGCGGGAACGGCACCAGATCATCTCCTTGTGTGCCAGTCCACAGTCAGTGGCTGAGATCTCTGCCCACCTGAAGATTCATCTCCAAGTGGCACGAGTTCTCGTCGGCGATCTCGTCCAAGAGGGACATGTCGCCACTCACGTTGCGAAACACGAGACCGCCTCTGCCCGACCCGACCTTCGCCTCCTCGAGCAGGTGCTCGATGGCCTCCATTCTCTCTGAGGAATCTGACCATGAACGCATCTGCAACCCCAATCCCCGTCAAGATCGTCGTTGCCGGCGGTTTCGCCGTCGGCAAGAGCACGTTCGTTGGCTCCATCTCTGACATCGACCCCCTCACCACTGAAGCGGCGATGACGAAACAGAGTGAGGAAGTCGACGACCTCGGCGACGCAACGGGCAAGAAGTCAACAACGGTCGCCATGGACTTCGGTCGTGTGGCCCTGAGCCAAGAGCTTGTGTTGTACCTCTTCGGAACGCCCGGCCAAGATCGCTTCCACTTCATGTGGGACGAGCTCGTCCGCGGCGCCATCGGTGCTGTCGTGCTCGTCGATACCGGCCGGCTCGAACACTGCTTTCCCGCCATCGACTACATGGAGCGCGCTGGCGTCCCATTCGTTGTCGCCGTCAACGCGTTCGACGGTGTGCTCCGGCACCACCCCGAAGACGTTCGCGAAGCGCTCGACATCTCGCCAGAGATTCCCGTGCTCGTGACCGACGCCCGCCACCGGGCAGCCGTTCGCGACACGCTCGTCGGGCTCGTGCGTCACGCCATGACCATGGCGGCAAGCACCGCCTGAGCTAGCTTCGCCCCGTGGCACAAAACACTGGGCAAAAAACCCGCACGCTCGGCACGTTCAGCCGATCCATCGCGGGCAAGACTGCAATCGTGACCGGTGCCGGCTCCGGAATGGGGCTGGCACTGTCGCGTTTGCTCATCGATCAAGGGGCGAGGGTCGGCCTCCTCGATGTGGCAGCCGATGCCATCGACGAACTGTCGGCCGAGATCGCAGCTGCCGGGGGAGAGGCTGTCGCCATCGCAACCGACGTTTCGGACCAAGCAGCAGTTGAGCGGGCAATCAACGAGGTGCGAGATGCCTTTGGTCCAATCGACCTCCTGGTCAACAACGCTGGCGTCAGCATGGCGGGTCCGATCGACAGCAACGACGACGACTACTACGCGGCATGGGCCAGAACGGTTGAGATCAATCTGACGGCCCACACTCTGACCATTCGAGCCTGCCTCGAGGATCTCGCTCGCAACGGCGAGGGACGCATCGTCAACGTCGCTTCGACCGAGGGTTTGGGTGCGACCCCAGGCATCAGCGCATACACGGCGTCGAAGCATGGCGTGATCGGGCTGACAAAGAGTCTTGCTGTTGAACTCGGCCGGCGCGGCGTGACCGTCAACTGCGTCTGCCCAGGCCCGATCCGGACCGGCATGACGGCAGAGATACCTGACGAGCACAAAGACAAGTTCGCTCGTCGTCGGGTGCCGGTCGGCCGTTATGGCGATCCCGAAGAGGTTGCCCACGGCATGCTCAACTTCTTGCTCCCGGCATCGTCGTACATGAACGGCGCCGTGCTTGTCGTTGATGGCGGAATGATGGCGCAAAATGTCTGAGTCAGGGCTGTCTGAGCCTGTTGAGCTCATCGAGGGGCTGACGACCACTCGAGCGATTCGCCGCTACCGACCCGAGGCCATCCCCGACGACGACCTGGCCACAATCCTGTTTTCTGCGACCCGGGCCCCCACGGGGTCGAACCGGCAGAACTTCCGCTTTCTTGTCCTGCGCGATGGCCCTGTCGCGACCCAGGCGAAGGCGCTGCTCGGCGAGAGCTTTCGCAAGGGTTGGAACGACAAGCGTCAAGCGGACGGATATGGCGCCGGCTCCGGTGCGGTCGAGAACAGTCCCAAGGCTCGGATGGCGGCGACCATGCAACACTTTGTCGACCACTTCGAGGAGACACCGGTGGTGGTCCTGCCGTGCTTGAAGGTGCGCCACAACGCCCTGATCGATGGTGCATCGGTGTATCCGGCATGCCAGAACCTGCTGCTCGCCGCACGCGGCCTGGGATATGGCGGTGTACTCACCGGCTGGCACGGCCCGGTCAACGACGAGCTTCGGGCCCTCTGTGGCATCCCGGACGAGTTCGAGATCGCGGCCACCATTCCGCTGGGCAAGCCACAAGGCAAGCATGGGCCGGTACGCCGACGCCCGATGTCAGAGCTCATTTTCGACGATCAATGGAACGCCGAAGCCCCCTGGGCCGTCGATCCGCCGGGGACGCAATTCACCCAAGCCGGGCCCCGCTGATTAGAAGGGCGCGGCGCCGAGGAAATCCAGACCTTGCTCGACGAACGCAAATGCCTTTGGAAGACCGAAGTGATCGACGCCTTTGAGCGTGACGGCCTCGCCGTGGGGAATGGCCTCCGCCAACGGCTCGGCCGGTCCGGCGAAGTCTTGGTCACCAAGGATCACGAGGACCGGGCTGGTGATGCGAGCCAGATCTTCTCGATCGAGGCGGGGCTGGTTTCGCTGAATGAACGCAGCGAGAGCCTTCGGGTCGTTGCCGTCTCCCTCAGCCATGGCCTTGAAGTGCCCGCCGACCATGTCGTTGTCGTCTGCTCGCCCTTCGAGCGCATCGAGAATGGGGTTGCCCTCGCGCTGTTGAAACATGCGGCCGCCCATTCCACCAACCACGATCTTCCCGAATCGCTCAGGGTTCGTGGCGGCGAGGTACAGAACGACGCGGGCCCCTGCTGAGTAACCAACGGCATCAACGACGGTGCCATCGGGCACGGCACCGAAGATGAGTTCCTCGACGTTGTCGTAGGCCTCGACGTCGTGTGGCTTCGGCGAGTCGCCATGGCCGAGCAAATCGGGAGCGATCACGTCTCGGCCAGCTTCGGTGAGCAGGTCGATCCATCCGGGTTCCTGCCATGTGCGGCGAGCGGACGTGGTGAAGCCGTGGACGAGCAGAACGGGGTTGCCACTCATGCTGACCGCAACTCCGACACGTCGTTGATGGGTTCAGCGTTGCTGGGTTCAGCGCTGATGGGTGCAGCGTTGATGGGTGCAGCGTTGATGGCTTCGGCCCGCGTCCGCACGGCGACGATGTCAGCCGTGCGGTAGCTCGCCACTCGGCGCGACCACGAATCGATCGTTTCTCGTCCCTCGGCCAAGGCGAAGAAGGTCGTCATCGAACCCTCCTGCTTGTAGGCGTCGGCACCGGGGATCAACTCGGTGGTTTGGTCTGTCAGGGAAACAGTGAAACGAGCCATACCCAGAACCTACGACGGCTCGCCTGTGAGGTGCTAGTGGGCGCAGCCTGTGAATTTCGAAGAGATTCTGTGAGTGGCCTGTGCACAACTATTCAGCAACCAAAAAATCGTCAGCCGGTGTTCGGTATGACCCGATCACCGGCTGACGTAACCCCCGTTTGTCCCGGCAGGTCGAGCTGTGACGCTCGACACACTTCCGGTTGCTTCAAAGGTAGGCGTCCCCAAGGGACCGTGTCAACAGGCCAAACCGGAAATTCTCCAACCCTCCGGTAACTTCGAACGGGTGCCAGCACCCGAATCACGATCGCTGCGAGCAGACGGGTTGACCACGCCGCATGCATCCCGATTCGATCCGAGTTCTGAGGCGTTCGCCGCTTGCATGGCTGCCCACGAGGAGGCGTGTGCGCACGAGAACCAGGGATACATGGATCCGAGCACTGGTCTCTTCGTGATGACGGCCCCGTACCTGGCGTCTCGCCCATGTTGCGAGCGAGGTTGCCGGCACTGCCCGTACGTGATCTAACGTGCGGTCCATGAGCGACCGCATCTCTGTACACATTGACAACGGCGTTGCCGATGTCCGCCTCAACCGCCCAGACAAGCGCAATGCGCTCGACATGGCCATGTTCGACGCATTGGTCGAGACGTCCGATTCCCTGGCCAGCGAGAGTTCTCTCCGCTGCGTCGTGTTGTCGGGCGAGGGCGAATCGTTCTGCGCCGGTCTCGATTTCTCGAACTTCCAGAAGATGGCGGGCGGCTCGGAGAAATCCGCCCCGACCGAATCGGAGGAAGGTCGCATCACCCATCGCGGACAACAAGCAGTGTTCGGGTGGACCGACATGCCGGTTCCCGTCATCGCAGCCGTCAAGGGCCATGCGCTCGGTGGCGGCATCCAGCTCGCCTTGGGCGCAGATATCCGGATCGTCGCACCCGGGACCAAGATGTCGGTTCTCGAGATTCGCTGGGGTCTGGTGCCAGACATGACCGGCACGCAAGCCCTCGTCGAGCTCGTCGGCCTCGACGTCGCCAAGGAACTCACGTTCACCGGCCGCATGGTCGAAGCAGAAGAGGCCGTCGAGATCGGACTCGCGACGTTCCTCGACGATGATCCTCACGCCCGGGCGATGGCCATGGCTCATGAGATCGCTGGAAAGTCGCCGCATGCCATACGGGCGGCGAAGCGCCTCTTCAACCAGGCGTCAAAGCTCTCGACCGCCGAGGGCTTTGCGGCAGAACGCGAAGAGATCGCTCAGTTGATCGGCTCGCCAAACCAGGTCGAGACCGTCAAGGCGTGGTTCGACAAGCGGGACCCGCAGTTCACGGACCCCGTCTAGAGCGTTTCGCTACAGGCCGATGGCCGCACCAATGCGGGCCCGTGGGTCGGCAACGCCCGCCAGGTGACCGTCGCCCACATCAATCAGGTGGGCATGACCAAAGAGGCCGTCGCCCCATTGTCGCGGCTCGATGCGATGCCCTCGGGCTGCGAGGCCGTCAGCCCACGGGTTGCCGGCTTCGAGGGCAACAGCGATGTCGTCTGACTTCACCCACGTGTCGAAACCCACGGGGTCTGGCACGTTGAGCGTGAAACGAGGGTCGGTCATGACCCGTCCCGGTGACTGCTCGGCTTGCAACAATCGCGCCGTCATCTGCAGGACCACCTGAGGTTGACCGTCGCCGCCCATGGCACCGAGCACGGTGCGGAGGTGGCCGTCAGGTCGTGTGATCAACGCCGGTGACAGGGTGCTCGGTGGGCGACGACCCGGGCCAAGCTCGGCGGGATGTCCTTCGGCGACCGAGAACCCAAAGCCGCGGTTGTGCAGGAACACGCCAACGCCGGGAACCGCGAGGTCAGAACCGAAGCCAGCGGCGTTGCTCTGCATCAGCGACACGCCAAAGCCATCTCCGTCGACAACGCACAGATAGATCGTGCCACCACCAAGGCCGGGTGGAACGAGCTCCGACGCGGCGTCAGCCGTGATTGCTGACCGACGAGGTCCCAGGCGGGCTTCGCTGACGAGTTCGGCACCGTCAGCGCCCTCGAAGAGCACCGCCGGACGATCAAAGGCTGCTTGCTTGGCCGCTTCGACCACGTAATGAGCCCACTGCGGATCATTGGGATCATCAGGCAGCGGCAGTCCGGAAGCGATGACGGCACCTCCGAGCGAGAGGTAGCCCTGCGAGCTCGGCGGCACCGTCCAGAGCCGGTGGCCCCACACATCAACCGCAATCGGCTCAACCCAGTCGGCCTGGGAGCGGCCGAGATCGTCGCGCGTGAACTGTTCTGGAGCGAGACCCATCAGACCATCGCCGAACTCACCGAGGTACCAGCCATCGCGACCTTCGGCGACGATGGCTCGCAGCGAACGGGCGATTCCGGGACGGCGCAGCACCTGGCCGGCGACGGGGCGTGTTCCGTCCGGGAAGTAGTCGTCGTTTCCGTCTGTATCGACGATCTTGTCGAGCGAGCCGATCAGCAGCGGCGATGCGGGAAACCCCTGCTCGGCCAAGTCGATGGCAGGCTGCAGAATCTCGCCGAGATCGAGTGAGCCGCACCGCTCATGCAGAGCGATCCAGCCATCCACGCAGCCGGGAACCGTGACGCTGCGAAGGTCCTTTTTGAACGGCATCGCCGAGAATCCCTCGGCCCGCAGTTCAGCGCTGCTTGCACCGGAACCAGCCCGCCCCGAGGCATTGAGCGTGAGCGGCCCGGTCGAGGCTTGTTCGGGTCCGTGGAGAAGCGCCCACAGATCGCCGCCCATCCCGCACATGTGTTGGGTCGTGACGGCAAGCGCCGCTGACGCAGCGATGGCGGCATCGGCTGCGTTGCCTCCGGCGACCAGCATGCGCAGCCCGGCGACCGAAGCCAGTTGGTCGACCGTGCACACCATTCCCTTGGTGCCGAGGCGGGCGTGCTCAACGCGGATCGGTGGTGGCGAGGTCATGGTGAGCCAGCTTCGTCGGTGAGCGGGCCGCCGGTCCATTCGTTTCGATCGATCATCACCTGGCGGAGCAACTCAGTGTTGTCTGTCATCAGACCGTCGACGCCAAGGTCGAGCAGTTGCCTCATCTCCGATGCATCGTTGATGGTCCACACATGCACCTGAAGCCCCAAGTCGTGGGCTTTGTCAACCAGGCGGCGGCTCAGCTTCACCGGGCCGACCGACGAGGGGATTTGCAAACAGGCGTGCCCTCCGGTCCAGGGTCGCCGGGTGATGCCGCCAGCGAAGATTCTGGCCACATCACGGGGCCCGGCAGACGTGCAGAGCTCGGGACCGAGCAGCTCGCGCATCTGGGCGATGCGGGCGTCGCTGAAGGAGCCGACGCACACCCGGCTGAGCGCATCGTGTGTGCTGATGGCGGCCGCTAGGAGATCGACGGCATCGTCGCTCTTTGGCTCGACGTTGATACGAACCTCGGGAAAGGTCTCCAGTAACTCAGCAAAGCGGGGGATGCCGTGGCCGACCCCGAGATCGATCGTCTGGAGCTCGTCCCAGGTGAGCTCAGCAATCGCCTGCGCTTTGCCAGCAACCCGATCGAGCCCTGCGTCGTGAGCGGCCACGAGGGCGCCGTCTTTGGTGGCATGAACGTCGGTCTCGATGTATCGGTAGCCCAGGCCAACGGCGTGGGCAAACGCTGCCATGGTGTTCTCGGGAGCCGCCGTGTTTCCACCTCGGTGAGCGAAGGCCAACGGTCGATCGTTTTCAAGGTAGGCCCAACTCATGGCCGGACCGTAGGCTCTGCCCGTGTCCCGACGCAACGAGATGCGTGCGACCGCAGCCGCCGTCACTGGTGCGATGTCCAGCATCTTCCCCGCCTTCCTCACGGGAGCGATCGGTGTGCAGCTCGGTCGAGACCTTGGGCTCGGTGAGGGGGCACTGGGTCTGGCCATCGGTTGTTACTTCGCTTCTGGCGCCGTGGGTTCTGCTCTCTTCGGTCGGTTCGCTGACCGACTGGGTGGCGGACGTGCCCTCCGAGTCGGTCTGTCGCTCACCATTGCGACCATGCTCGTGATCGCTGCCGCCGTGTCGAGCTCGCTCACCCTCACCTTGGCGTTGGTGGCCGCAGGCGCCGGCAACGCCATGAACCAGCCCGCTGCCAACCTCATCATCGCCGAGCATCTCGCGCCAGCTCGGATGGGTCTTGCGGTGGCGGTCAAACAGTCGGGCATGCCGCTCGCCACCCTGGTCGGCGGCCTCATGGTGCCCACCATTGCCGAGACGGTCGGCTGGAGGTGGGCCTATCTCGTTGGCGCCCTCTTCGCCCTCGGCGCTGCCCTGTTGGCGCCCCGCAGATCAACCGAGCCACGGCAACCGTTGGAGACCGACCCAGTCGCGCCACCCGACCTGCCGCTGCGCACACTTGTGCAGTACGGCGCCACGGGCACCTTTGCTGCCGCCGCTGCGGTATCGCTTGCCGGGTTCCTCGTTGTCGGCGCTGAAGACGCTGGCATCGACGCCCGCTGGGCCGGGCTCTTGCTCACCGCCGGCTCGGCAATCGGCATCAGCTCACGACTCGCTCATGGTCGGCTGGCTGATCTCGGTCGGATCAAACCGATCAAGCGGGCATCGACACTCATGTATCTGGGGTCGCTCGGTTTCGTTGTGCTGTCGTTTCACCAGCCCGTCACCTACGTCATCGGGCCGATACTCGCCTTTGGCTGTGGCTGGTCATGGCCAGGGCTCGTCAACTTGTCGCTGATCCGCAACAACCCAAGCGCTCCGGCGGCGGCAACAGGCGTCGCTCAGACCGGCGTCTTTGTCGGATCGGGCCTGGGCCCGGTCCTGGGCGGACAGATCATCGAACGATTCGGCTTCGGCCCCTTCTGGGTTGCCGGGGCCGCCATGCTCGTTGTGGCCGGGACGGGAGCCGGTTTGCTGAGTTGGCAACTCGGCCGTCGGACCGTCGTCGCACTACCGTCGCCAACATGACAAACGCCGCCTCTCAAACCAGTGCACGGGTGACAAGCCATGTCGACGGAAGCATCGGCTGGATCATCTTCGATCACGAGGCCCGGCGTAACGCCATGACCATCGACATGTGGCGTGCCGTGCCTCCGCTGTGTGCCGAGCTCGATGCCAACGACGACGTGCGAGTAGTCGTACTGCGAGGAGCCGGCGAGCAAGCCTTCGTCGCCGGTGCCGACATCAGCCAGTTCGACGAGGAGCGAGGCCCGGGCAAGAGCGATGGATATGCGTCAGCCACCGCCGGAGCGACAGACGCCATCGCTGCGGTGAGCAAGCCCGTGATCGCCATGATCCACGGATTCTGCATTGGTGGCGGACTCGCCATCGCTCTTTCTGCCGATGTTCGATACTGCGCAGACGACGCTCGCTTTGGCCTTCCTCCGGCCCGCCTGGGCATCGGCTACGCCGCCGACGGGCTCGGCGTGCTGATCGACCTCGTCGGCCCGTCTGTGGCCAAAGAGATGGTGTTCACCGCCGATCTCTACGACGCAAAGATGGCCGAACGCATCGGTCTCGCCAACCGAGTCGTCCCCAAGGCTGAGCTCGAGGCACTCGTGGCGGCCCAAGCGGCAACGATGTCGTCACGGGCACCACTCAGTCAACGGGCCGCGAAGCTCGCCACTGCCGATCACTTGCGGGCCGAACCAGATCGGAGGCGCCCTGAAGTGGCCGATGCGATCCGAGCCTGCATGGTGAGCGACGACTACGCCGAAGGCGTGAAGGCCTTCATGGAGAAGCGCAGCGCCAACTTCCAAGGCCGCTAGCCCTCGAGGCGAGACGGCGTCAGATGATGCGGGAGTCGTGGCCGGCCCAGTACTCGTCTTTCAGGAGCCGCTTGTAGAGCTTGCCGGTTGGGTGACGGGGGAGTTCGTCGCGGAAGTCGATCGTGCGGGGGCACTTGACGTCTGCGAGATGCTCGCGGCAATACGCCACGAGTTCCCGACCGAGCTCGTCGCTTGGTTCGACGCCCTCGGCGACCTGGACCACAGCCTTGACTTCCTCACCAAAGTCTGGGTTCGGCACACCGATGACGGCGACGTCGAACACCTGTGGGTGCATGGTGAGGATGTTCTCGGCTTCCTGCGGATAGATGTTTACGCCGCCCGAGATGATCATGTACGCCTTGCGATCAGTGAGGTAGAGAAAACCATCTTCATCGACCTTGCCGACATCTCCGAGCGTGCTCCAGCCCTTGGGGTGCCGTGACGACGCCGTCTTTTCATCGTCGCCGTGGTATTCGAACTCGGAGCCACCTTCGAAGTAGATCGTGCCTTCTTCACCCTGAGCGACTTCTTCACCGTCTTCACCAACGATGTGGAGCGAGCAGTTGATCGGCATGCCGACCGTGCCCTTGTGGCCCATCCACATGTCGCTGTTGCAGTACACGAAACCGTTGCCTTCGGTGCCGGCGTAGTACTCGTGGATCACCGGGCCCCACCACTCGATCATCTGCTCTTTCACCGCAACGGGGCAAGGGGCAGCGGCGTGGACAGCGGCCTTCAGTGACGAGACGTCGTGAGCCGATCGCACGGCTTCGTCGAGTTTGAGCATCCGCACGAACATCGTTGGGACGACCTGGGTGTGGGTGGCCTTGTACTTCGCGATGGCGGCCAGGTAGGCCTCGGGGTCGAAACGCTCCATCACGACCACCGTCGCCCCGATCACGTGGGTACCCATGCAGAAGCGCAAGGGAGCGGCGTGGTACAGCGGCGCAGGAGACAGATAGATCGCCGTTTCATCCATGCCGAACAACAGCCCGAGAAGACCGGAAACCTGGTGGTCGGCATCATCGAGGTTCACCGGGTCGTTTTTGGGGATGATCCCCTTGGGGCGGCCGGTTGTGCCCGAGCTGTACAACATGTCGGCGCCGGCGACACGATTCTCGAGGGGCTCGGTTGGTTGCCCGGCGATGGCCTCTTCGTAGGACTCGAAGCCATCGATGGTGCCGTCCATCATCAACCGGACCGAGACGTTTGGCATCTGGTCGGCCAACTCCTCGGCCTGTTCGCGCTTGTAGTTGGAGGTGATGAACGCCTTCGCCCCCGAGTTCTCGATGATGTAGGCCATCTCGTCGGTGGTGAGCCGGGAACTCATGGCCGTGTAGATCAAACCGGCGTAGTGAAAACCCCAGGTCAGCGGCAAGAACCGGGGGTGGTTCTCGAGGCAGTAGGCCACGTGGTCGCCGGGCTGGAGCCCGGCGGCCCGCATGAGTTGTGAGACTTGGTTCGCCTCAGCGTCGAGTTGGGCGAAGGTGATCACCTCACCGGATTCGGCCATAATCACAGCCGGTCGGTCGGGGTTACTCGCAGCGAACGTTCCTGGATGCATGGCCGCCGAAGGTAGCAAAGAAGGAGTCAGTGAACGATTCGTGAAACCCATGCTCGACGAGTTTGAGCGCATCATGCGCGAGGCAACGGCACCGTTGTCTCATCAGATCGCAGCGGTGGGTGCCGTGGACCCGACGGCGTGGTCGGCCAACCGGGTCGACGAAGCGTTCGATCAACTGGCCCTGGAGATCGGGCCAGTCAGAGATGCCGAGCATCTCGTCACCACCGTGCTCGGCGAACTCGGCTTCCGTCCGAACACTCGCAACTACTACGCGTCTCGCAACTCGCTCATTCACTGCGTGCTCGAACAGCGGCGAGCGATACCCCTGACCCTTGCGATTGTCGTTGCCGAACTCGGTCGGCGCTGCGCCGTCGACCTCACTGTTGTCGGTATGCCGGGTCATGCTCTGATCGGCGACGGCGCCGAACCCACACGATGGTTCGATCCTTTTGCGTCGGGCGCAAGCCTCGACCGCGATGCGTGTCAGGCCATCGCCGCCCGTATCAATCCCGACATTGTGATCACCGACGACATGCTCAAGCCGTTGCCCGATCGGGCGATCGTCATGAGAATGCTCGCAAACCTGCGGGCCGCCTTCCTCACCGAAGGCAACATGAGCAGCTTGGTCGAGGTGCTCGAACGCCTGGTGCGGGTTCCGGGAACCACCGTGCAGTACCGACTCGAGCTTGCTGGTGTGCTCAGTTCGATCGGACGTGACGATCAAGCAGCCGATCAGCACCAGATCCTTGCCAGACTGAACCCCAAGAGCGCCGACAAGCATCGGGCCGCCGCAACCCGGCTCCGTGCTAGCCGTAACTGAGTGCTAGCCGTAACTGAGTGCTCGCCGTAACTGACCCCCACCCCGAAGAGGACCACCATGATCGACCCAAACCTGAAGCGTTCCCTCGGACAGATGATCAAGGGTGTCCAAGTCGTCGGTGCCACCCATGAGGGAGTGAGCAGGCTCTACACCTCGCACTGGGTCACCCAGGTGGCCTTCGACGAGCCGATCGTGATGGCTTCGGTGAGCCCGAAACACGACACCCACCCGCTCATGGTCGAGTCCGGTCAGTTCTGTGTGTCGATCCTGGCTGCTGACCAGGTGTACGCGGGCCAGTACTTCTCGTATCCGGGCCACAAGTTCAAGTACGTGGCCGACGAACTGGTCGCACTCGATGACGATGGCTTGCCGTTTGTGCCCGACTCCATCGCGTGGTTGACGTGTGAGATCTTCGAGCGGATCGAGCGATTCGATCACGATCTCTTTCTTGCCAACGTCACCAAGGTGCGGGAGGGCAGGCTGGGGGAGCCGCCGCTGCTGTACTCAGCTCGCCACGGTTGGCGCATCACCGGCGACAACGCTCGTGAGAAGGGGGTCTCGATCCGAGATCAACTCCTCGAACGGGTCGCCGAAATGCCGGACGACTGAACAGCGGGAAGCGAGTGCAGCGAACGGTCTTGACCGACTGGTCAAGTTTGGTATCGCTGACGTAACATCTCGCCATGACTGCGACGACAGACGCCCAAGATCAGGTACTGGCAGCATGTGATGCGCTGCTCGAGGCCCACAGCCCGTCCTCGATGCCGCCAGAAGAGTTTCTCGGTCACCAGTTCGATGCTGGCCTTGCCTGGGTGCACTTCCCTGAAGGCCACGGCGGCCTCGGTCTTGCCCCGAAGCTACAGACCGCCATCAACCGCCGGATGAGTGAGGCCGGAGCGCCGAGCCCGTACTTCCGGAATCCGATTGGCTACGGAATGGGCGCACCGACGGTGGTCACCCACGGCTCCGATGCTCAGAAGGAGCGGTACCTGCGCCCGCTGTTCACCGGCGAAGAGGTGTGGTGCCAGTTGTTCTCCGAGCCAGGCGCCGGTTCCGATGTTGCTGGTCTCGCAACCAAAGCGGTCCAAGACGGTGACGAGTGGATCTTCAACGGCCAGAAGGTGTGGACCACCCTCGCCCACCTCGCCAAGTGGGGCATGCTCGTGGCCCGTAGCGACGCTGATCAGCCGAAGCACAAGGGCCTGACCTACTTCGTGGTCGACATGGAACAGGAGGGCGTCGAAGTCCGTCCCCTGCGTCAGATGACGGGCGAGGCCGAGTTCAACGAGGTCTACTTCACGGATGCCCGCACACCCGACGCCGAGCGCTTGGGCGAGGTAGGGGAGGGCTGGCGAGTTGCTCTCACCACGCTCATGAACGAGCGAGTCTCGATTGGCGGCACCGTGCCACCAAAGGGGTCGGGCACCATCTCGATGGCCACTGACGCCTTCAGCAAGTCAGAGCACGCTGGCCCTGTCGAGCGTGACGAACTGATGAAGCTGTGGACGCGAGCCGAAGTGCACCGTCTCACCAACATCCGGGCGAGCCAGAATCGCAAACTGGGTACGCCCGGCCCCGAGGGATCGGTTGGCAAGCTCGAATCAGCCCTGCTCAACCAGGACGTGTTGTCGTTCACGACCAACCTTCTGGGCCCAGAAGGCATGCTCTACGGCTCCTATGACCTCGGTCAGCCCGATTCGGCAATGGACTTTTCGACGCCCCAGAAGGCGTTCTTGCGCAGCCGGGCGAACTCAATCGAGGGCGGCACCACCGAGGTGATGAAGAACATACTCGGCGAGCGCGTATTGGGGCTTCCCGGCGACGTGCGAACCGACAAGACCGTCAGCTGGAGCGACGTCCCCCGCAACTAAGTCCGGAATTGGCACCGTTTTGCACGCACGGCGCGCAGTCTTCGTGCCAATTCGACATCGGGACACACGCCAACTCCGAATTGGCACGTTTTTGCACGCACGGCGCGCGGATTTGGTGCCAGTTCGGGTGTGAGGTGGCGGAGCGAGCGCGTGAGGTCGGCTAGTGGTAAAGGTAGAGCTCGGGCTTGTCGCGCAGGTGGCCCACATCGTTGAGGCTCAGCACTGATCGCTCGCCCGAACTCGCGCACATGAAGCGATTGATGCTCGTGTAGTTCGGGTTGAAGAACATGGCGCCGTTGAGGCCGAGCACATCGGATGCCCAGGCGTTGATCACGCCGCCGTGACACACCACGGCGACCTTCTTGCCCTTGTTGTCAGCAACGATGGCATGCAATGCAGCCACGACCTTGGCGTTGAAATCGTCGCGGGTGATGTCTGCGGTTTCGGCCAAATACGCTCGCCATGCTTCTTTGTCCTTCTTGAGCTCTTCGACCGGGATGTAGTGATCGGCGTCGTCGTCGAACTCGCGCACGCCGTCATCAACGATCGCTTCCATGCCAAAGGCTGCTTCGAGCGGGGCAGACGTCTGGCGGGCCCGCACCATCGAGCTCACGTAGATGCGATCAAGCGACTCGGCACGCATCCATTCGGCCATGGCTTCGGCCTGGCGATGGCCGATGTCGGTGAGTTCGGGGTCCGCGGCACCAGTCGCGTTCTCAACGCGAGCCGGCCTGCCGTGGCGAATGATGATCAACTCCATGGCCGGACGGTAGACCCAAAGCAATCACGATCGGACATCTGAGCAGCATTACGCTGCGAGCATGGCCCGAGACGAGACAGGCGTGCGCGAACGGCTGTTCAGCACCATCCGGGAACGTCTCGACGAGCTCGGCGACAAAGCACGGCCCGAGCAGCAGAACTTCACTGCGTTCGTTCTCTCGGGCGGAGGCAATCTGGGTGCCGTGCAGGTCGGAATGCTGCGGGCGCTCGTCGAACGAGGTATCGAACCCGACCTCGTCGTCGGCTGCTCGGTGGGAGCGATCAACGGTGCTGCCTTCGCCGCTGAACCGAACATTCGGGGCGTCCACCGGCTCGAACGCATCTGGGCTCGCATCGCGGACGGCGACCCCGACATCATGCCGAACCGCGGTTTTCTGCCCATGGCCGTGCAGATGGCCAGGAAGGGCACGAGCATCCATACCCAAGACGCCCTCGAGCAACTCCTGCACGACGAACTCGTCGCTTCGACCTTCGATGAGCTCGCTCTTCCCTTTGCCTGCGTCGCAGCCAACGTCGACACCGCTGGGGAGGTGTGGTTCGACTCCGGCGAACTCGTTCCCCGGCTGTTGGCTTCCGCCGCCCTCCCCGGCGTGTTCCCACCGGTGACGCTCGATGACGTCCGCTATTTCGATGGCGGCATCGTCAACGAAGTTCCGCTCCGACGGGCGGTCGAGCTCGGGGCAACGACGATCTACCTCCTTCATGTCGGCCATCTAGATGACCGGGCCATGGACGACGCCCACCGCCCCTTCGACGTGTTGGCTCACGCCTACTGGAGCATGCGGGCGAACCGCCTCGACGACGAGCTCGAACAGCTCCCCGATCACATCACCCTCATCGACCTCGATGCTGGTGAGGTGCCTCAGCTCCGATTCGACGACTACTCCCAGGGTCGCGAGCTGGCTGACACCGCTTACCAAGCCGTGAGCACTCAGCTCGACACCCAAGATCGACAGACCGAAGATAGTTTCGAGCCGTGACCTCTATCGACCTCAGCGGCTCCGGCCCGCCAGAAACCGTGTTGCCCCCTGTTCCCGAAGAGTGGGCGAGCGGCCTCGCTGCAGCACTCGCGCTTCCCGAAGCAGAACAACGTGACGCAATGTCTGCACTCGCAGCGCGCTACCCGCGCTTTTTGGATGCCTGGGCTCACCTGGGTCAGATGGGCCGAGACGTGATGGAGTCCTACGGCGCCTTTCGCGTCGGCTATCACCGAGGTCTCGACGCATTGCGTCAGAGCGGCTGGCGAGGCTCGGGCTACGTACGGTGGGAGCACCCCACGAATCGTGGCTTCCTCATGGCTCTGGCCGGTCTCCAAGCCTGCGCCAACGAGATCGGCGAGACCGACGAGGACGAGCGCTGCGCCATGTTCCTGCGCCAACTCGACCCAAGCTGGCCACCAACCGACTATCAATGACCGTTCCCGTCGTCGGCGCGGTGCTCATGGGCGGTCGCAGCAGACGATTCGGTTCAGACAAGGCTCTTGCTGACGCCAACGGTACGCCGATGGGCCTTCGCGTCGCTCAGGCGATGCGCGAAGCGGGCCTCGACCCCGTTGTCGCAGCCGGTGGCGAGGCCGGGAGCGAGCTCGGGCTCGTGACGATTCCCGACCGCTCACCGGGAAACGGTCCGCTGGCTGCCCTCGCCTCGCTGCTCAGTTGGGCCAACGCCGGCGGCGTTGTTGTGGCCCCGTGCGACCTGCCGTTCGTCCAGCCCACTGACATCAGCAAGATCGTCGAATCGTGGTTGGCCCATCCCGACAAGGCTGTCTGTGCCGCCGTCAACGGGGAGCCGTCTGTCATGCTTGCGTGTTGGCCGGCAACCGCAGCTCGACGGCTGCAGCAAGCCGTTGATTCCGGCAGCACGCGTTTTCGCGACGGCTTGGAGGTTGTCGGCCACCGTTGCGTCGAGGTCGACCCGCTGTCAGTTGCCGATGCCGACGATCCCGCCTCACTTGAGGTGTTGCTATCACGCACAACTCCCGACGCTGGCATAGGGTGAACTCATATGCCTGAACTGATCGTCGACGATGACGACTTCGCGGCGGCGATTGATGATCTTGCTACTGCCGACCGGTACGCCCTGGACACCGAGTTTCACCGGGAACGGACCTACTACCCGCACGTAGCGCTCGTGCAGCTTGCGTGGAACGACCGCCTCGTGTTGGTCGATCCGCTGGCCGTTGATCTCCGCCCGCTGGCACGGGTGCTCGACGGGCCTGGCCTCTGCGTCCTGCACGCTGGCACTCAGGATCTCGAAGTCCTCGAACTCTCGTGTGGTGCTGTGCCATCCCGCTTGTTCGACACCCAAGTTGCCGCCGGCTTTCTTGGCGTCTCGACCGGGTCGCTCGTCTCCTTGCTCGAACGCTTCCTCAATACCTCGATCCCGAAGGGCGACCGTCTCACCGATTGGCTCCGCCGCCCGCTCACCGAAGATCAACTCAACTACGCGGCAGGCGACGTGTTGCACCTGCTCGAACTCACCGATGTCATCACCGCCGAGCTGGTTGAGGTCGGCCGACTCGAGTGGGCGGCCGAAGAGAGCGCTCTGGTGTTGGCCAAACCGAGGAACAAGCGCCCACCCGAAGAAGCAGTGCTACGGATCAAGGAGGCTCGATCGCTCAAGGGAAAGGCTCGACGCGTCGCCACCGCATTGGCCGCATGGCGTGAGCGTCGTGCTGCCGAACTCGACATTCCGATTCGTCAGGTCATGCCCGACATCGCCGTCGTTGCCATTGCCCAACAAGCACCAACGACGGTCGAGGGTCTCAAGAAGATCCGTGGGCTCGACTCGCGGCATCTTCGTAAGGGCGCAGGCGACGAGATCCTCAAGACCGTGGCGGCAGGAGTCGCGGCGGACGATCCGGTGAGCCAACCTCAACGCTCACCCGACTTGCCGCGGCAGCTTCGTCCCGTGGTCACGCTCGTCACTTCGTGGATCGCCCAGCTGGCCAGGGACCACAAACTCGACCCTGCCATCCTGGCGACACGCTCAGACGTCGAGAATTTGCTCAGTGATGCCGGTGGCCGACTCACAACAGGGTGGCGGGCCGATCTCGTGGGTGAACCCATCGGCGCTCTTGTGAACGGTGCAGCCGCATTGGCGTTCGACGGCGATGGCCGTCTGGTGCTCGAAAAGCGGAGTCATCAGCCTCTCCGAGAGTGACCGCACGCCATTACACGACGACTCGTTGAGGTGACTTTGTCCCTGAAAGTGGTGCAGTTGACGGAATAGCAAGCTCTCGTTGCGCGTTAACAGTAAACAAGCCACAACAAACACCGTGGGGCTGGTTCGCTAGGACGCCGGTTAGCCCCTAGACTGAGAGTTCTGTACAGCCGTGGGGGACGCTTCATGCCCTTAGATCGGCACAACAAGCGTCTTTGAGGAGTGTCCCATGAAGAAGGGGCGTCATCGCCGTTATGAAGAAGCTCGTGCTCTGAAGCGCAGCTCTTTCGACGATATCGACAGTCTGATGGACCGGATCGACGACGATCCGTTCGATCTGCCAACCACCGATGAGGCCCGTGAGGTCGTCAACGACCATCTCGGGGCAGCAGATCCCGACAGCGAAGCCGACGACTACGACGAAGCCGACGACTAGCGCAGCCTCCTGTTCAACGAGACAGCGTGACCGGCGTGGGCTTGGTGCCCGATGCGGACAGTTCCTCGAGTTCGGGGACCAACCGCTCATAAATGTCTTGTCCAACCATTTCGATGAGTTCGTCGCGACACGTGACGTAAACAGCATCTGCGGCGCTGTAGGCCTCCGGCGCCTCGATGCACCACCAGTTGAACTCGGCGCCGCCGTCACCCCAGTCTTTGCGATCCCAGGCCCGCACGAAAACCGTGTCGAAACCGTTGTCGTCGCTGTGGATGTCGAGACGAATCGGTACCTGCCAGCACACATCAGGTTTCCAATCGAGTGGCCGCTCGTTGCGTTCGAGTGCCGCTCGGTGTAGCGCACAGCCTCCACCGCCCGGGAAGTCAGCCCGGTTCAAGAAGATGCATGCCCCTTTGGCCTTTCGTGTGACCCAGTCACCGTCCTTCTTCTGCTTGAAGGCGCCACCCTTCTGAGTCGCTCGGCGGTGAAACTGCCATTGATCGGGCGTGAGCAACGCGGCCGCCGCAGCAACCTCTTGCAGATCGTCGTCGTCAACGAAGTGCGCCCCGTGGATGCAACACCCGAGCACCTCGGTGTGATCAGGTTCGTCGTCGATCGACTGGCATCCGTCGCCGTAGATGCAGTTATAGGACGACAGCATGAACGTGGCGTCAAAGAGCCAGGTGTCGTTGTTTTCGTCGATGATTGAGATCCAACGATGGGCATCGGTTGGGGGGACGTCACTGCTCAGGCCACGAGACACGGGCGTCACCGTATCTGACACACTGGCCCGGATGAGTGACGAGCTGTGCCAAGCCCATCGAGATCGCGTCGATGACATCAGAAGCCGAATCGACGCCCTCGGTGAAGAACTGACAGACGTTGGGGTCGACATGCTCAGAGAGGCAGTCGATCAAGGAGCGACACAACGCCCGCCGGCCGAAAAAGCTCTGGCTGCGGCGCGACGAGCCCTCGAGAAAGCGTCCCGCTCGCTCGACATCTGACAATCACGTCAGAGCAGACGCTCAGAGTTCGTCTTCGGTGCCAGGGTCGACGTCGTGGATCTGATCGGTCGGTGGCGCATCGTCACCGGCGGGGCCAAAGTCGTTGATGCGATGGATGAGACCCGTGAGCCGAGCAAACGATCGGTTGTTGAAGCTCATGACCAAACGAGGCAGATGCACGTGGTCATCTTCCTTCGTTTCGATCTCGGTCGGCCCTGCTGGCTCGATCTGGCCCTTCACGATGATGTCGGCGAACTCGTCGTTGAGCGTTGCGATTGCTTCAGCGCTGAGTTCGTTGCGGAGTCGGATGACCAGTTTGTTTCGAACGAACCGGATCGAGTGGTACGTGCGATAGAAGCGGCAGAGGTAGTCGAGCGCTTCTGCTGGATCGTGGGTGTGCAGGTAGAGATCGGTGTCGGCCGGGCTCACCATGCCGTTGTCGGCCAGGCTCTCGGCGACAAAGCTCTCCCAGCCGCTCCAGTAGTTGGACTCAGGGTGATCAAGCAACACGATCGGTGCCGGGTACGACTTACCGGTTTGGACCAACGTCAACAGTTCAAACGCTTCATCGAGCGTGCCGAAGCCACCCGGGAACAGCGCAAACCCGTCGGTCTCTTTCATGAAGAACAGCTTGCGGGTGAAGAAGTAGCGGAACGTGGCGAGCTTTGGATCGCCTTCGATGATGTCGGCCGCCCGCTGCTCGAAGGGCAGCACGATGTTGACGCCGAAGCTGTTCTCGATGCCGGCACCCTCGATGGCCGCCGTCATGATGCCGGGCCCGGCACCACTGATGATCATCCAGTCGCGGGCCGCCATCATGGCGCTGAACTCCGCCGCCAAGATGTAGTCGGGGTGGGACGGGTCGGTTCGGGCAGAACCGAACACGGTGACCTTCGAACGCCCTCGGTGCTGTGAGAACACCTGATAGGCGTTCAGCATCTCGGCCAGGGTCTGCGAGGCGATCTTCAACTCGAGCCGGTCGACATCGGCAACGTCCATGTCGAGGGCGGTCACGATGAGCTTGCGGATCAGGTCGTCGTTGCGATCCTCTCCGACCGTCGACAGCAGCTCGGTGACCAAGCGGTCGACCGCGGCTTCGCCAAAAACAGACCTCGGCTTTGGTGCACTCATCGGATGTCAGACTGCTGCAGGTTCACCGACCGAACGGTAGCCCGGACGTCCATAAAGTGTGGTGCGCTCAACCAAACGACGGCCCAGCGGCTCAACCAGATCTCGGAAGTCCGCTGGCGTGACTTCGGTGCCATGGCTGGCCCCGGCAGCACGCGAGATGTTCTCGTCCATGAGCGTTCCGCCAAGGTCGTTGCAGCCGGCCTGGAGCAGCTGGCGAACGCTGTCGAAACCGATCTTCACCCAACCGGACTGAATGTTGTCGATGTAGCCGCGATAGGCGATGCGAGCCACGGCGTGCACCAGCAGATTCTCTCGGAAGGTCGGCCCTCGACGGGCCTTCTTCTGCAGGTAGATGGGCGAGGCCATGTGCACAAAAGGCAACCCGACAAACTCGGTGAACCCGCCCGTTTCAGCTTGCAGCTCGCGAGTGATGACGAAGTGTTTGGCCCAGTGCCGTGGATTCTCGACGGCGCCGTACATCATCGTGACGTTCGAGCGAAGACCGACGGAGTGGGCAATGCGGTGGGCTTCGAGCCACTCGTCGGTCGAGATTTTGTCGGGGCAGAGAATCTCGCGAACCTCATCATCGAGAATCTCGGCCGCGGTGCCGGGGAGCGACCGCAAGCCGGCGTCCATCGCTCGGCGCAGGTAGCTCTCGAGCGGCTCGTCGAGCCGCTTCGCCCCTTCGGTGACTTCGAGAGCGGTGAAGCCGTGCACGTGAATATCGGGCACGGCGTCTTTCACGGCCTGAGCAACGTCGATGTAGTAGTCGCCATCGAAGTCAGGATGGATGCCGCCCTGGAGGCACACCTCTGTGGCGCCCCGCTCGTGCGCATCTCGCACCCGGTCCTGCATCTCTTCGAGGGTCAGCAGATATGGCTTGCCCCGCAAGTTCAGGCTAAGCGGACCCTTCGAGAACCCGCAGAACCGACACTTGAACGTGCAGACGTTCGTGTAGTTGATGTTGCGGTTCACGACGTAGGTAACGTCGTCACCAACGATCTCTTGCCGCAGCTCGTCGGCGAGCTTGGCCACCGAACGAACTTCGGGCCCACGGGCAGAAAACAACGTGACGAGCTCATCGATGCCGGGCTCTTCGCCGGCCCGCACGCCCTCGAGCACGTCGTGAACGGGCCCCGACGTTGCCAGCTCGCCCTCGAGTAGCTCTGGTGGGCGTGCCGTCGCACCGGAGTACCACTGGGTCGAGCGATCGCCGATCAGCACGACGTCGGCGCCATCATCGCCCTTCTTCACAAACTCGGCCTTCTCCGGGAAGACGGCGCCGGGATCGTCACGGCCCAGGCTCTCCGAATCGGAGCGATCCATGACGGGGAACCGAGTGGCTTCGTCGAGCCAGACATCGGGCTGTTGTGCGTACTCCGGATAGATCGTGAGTCGAGGGGCAAGCGTGAAGT
The DNA here is from genome assembly GCA_937976305.1 of uncultured Acidimicrobiales bacterium. Taxonomy (GTDB): domain Bacteria; phylum Actinomycetota; class Acidimicrobiia; order Acidimicrobiales; family SZUA-35; genus CALEWY01. The sequence continues at coordinate 2,344 of CALJSB010000072.1, read as the reverse complement.
GCCGTCCTTCGGTGATCTCGCGAAGACGATCGAGGGCGGGCCAGGGGCGTTCGGGGTTGACGTGATCTGCCGTCACCGGAGACACTCCGCCCCAATCGTCGATGCCAGCGTCGATGAGGTCTCCGAAGTCGTCGCTGAGGTTCGGTGGAGCCTGCAAGTGGATCGAGCCGGGAAGAATCAGCCGGGCGAGAGCGATCGCTCGCACGTAGTCGTCGTGGGGGCACGGGTCGTGCTTCCACATCGCCGTGCCGTCCTTGGGCAAGAAGTTCTGAACGATCACCTCTTGCACATGTCCGTGCTCGATGTGGCTTGCCGCAATGGCTTCGAGAGCCGCGACGCGATCGGCTTCGGTGTCGCCGATGCCAACAAGGATGCCGGTGGTGAAGGGGATCTTCAGCCGACCGGCGTGATCGAGCGTGGCCAGGCGACGGGCCGGCTCCTTGTCTGGAGCGTTGCGATGACAGTCGAGATCGTCGCGAAGCGACTCGATCATCATTCCCTGACTCGGCGAGACAGCTCGAAGTCGAGCAAGTTCGTCTTCGTGGAGGGCCCCAGCGTTGGCGTGGGGGAGAAGGCCGGTTTCTTCAAGCACCATCTTGGCCATGGCGACGAGGTAGTCGACGGTTGTTTCGTAGCCGTGCTCGTTCAGCCACTCCTGAGCGGCCGGGTAGCGGAGTTCGGGCCGTTCGCCGAGCGTGAACAGCGCTTCGTGACACCCGGCTCGAGCTCCCTGCCGGGCCAAACGTCGCACCTCGTCGGGAGACAAGAAGGGATTGTCGAGGCGAGCAGGAGGCTGGGCAAACGTGCAGTAACCACACTGGTCACGGCACAACATCGTCAGCGGTATGAAGACCTTGGGCGAGAAGGTCAACCGGTTACCGAAGAGCTCGTCACGGCGAGCCGCCGCCCGCTCGAGAAGCTCGGCGGTCGTGAGCTCCATCAGCTCGATGGATGAGGCCTTCAAAGGTGCAGGCTGGCTCATGCTTCAGACTCTTTCGTTGAGGCGACCGGTGAACCCGATCGACTTCGGATCTGACCGGGGGCGACCTCGGTCAGACATTCCGGACAGGCGACTCGTTGGAGTAACGGGGTGCCGCAGGCTTCGTGGACCAAGACGGTCGGTGGGCCACCGTCGGCGTACCAACGGTCGCCCCAGCCCATCAGGGCAATGAGTGACGCCGAAAGGTCGGCCCCCTTTGCCGTGAGCCGGTATTCATAGCGAACGGGCCGTTCTTGGTAGGGCACTTTTTCGAGCACACCGTTGTCGACCAGCTTCGAGAGACGATCGGAGAGCAGATTTTTGGCGATCCCGAGGTCGCTCTGCATCTCGGAGAAGCGGTGAACGCCCCGAAAGACGTCGCGAAGAATCAACATTGTCCAGCGGTCGCTGATGACGCTCAGGGTCGCCGCGATGGAACAGTCAGATGCCATGTCGGAGTCGACACTACGACAGTAGGTTTACATTTGCAACTTACTAGATCGCCAACACCGGTATCAGGAAACGGGTTCGATGAACCGAGTCGAGGCCCACACCACACCGCCCTCGAAGTTGACGCCCCACCACGCTCGGCCTCGACTGTCGACTTCGCAGTGCCGGTAGGTGAGATCGAGTTCGCCGAACTCAGGAAAGACCGTCTGTGGCACCGAAGCGACCCCATCGACAGCTGAAATCGATGGCACGTTCCGACCGTTGAGGCCTTGCTCTTCGTCGTCGTCTGGCACATCACTCACGCGATAGGTCACGGCGGGATCGGGAAGCTGATCGGCCGAGCAACTCGTCTCGAAGATCAACCCGCCTTGCTCCGTCGATGGCTCCGTCGATGGCTCAGTCGGTGCCGTCGTCGTGTCACCAGCATCGGTGTCGTCGGTGGGGGTTCCAGCGTCACCGTCGGCGGTTGCAGCGGGAGCTTCGCCATCGGCAGCGTTGTCCCCAGCGGACTGAATGCCGAGATAGGTCAGACCGCCCGCCAATGCAGCAATCAAGAAGACCGCAGCCCAGAACCAACCTCCGCCCTTCTTACGACTGGCCTGCTGTTCTTGGACTGGCACGGGACCAGAAGGCGGCAGAATCCGTGTGGCGTCTTGACCCACCGGCTGCTGGGGCACAGGAGTCGGGGCCTGCGCAGGGGCCGGAGTCGGCGCTGGCCCTGATGGCGGTGAGGACGCCACGGTTGGTTCGCCCGGAACGGGCGGCACCACCCGCTTGGTCAGAAACTCTGGTAGCGGCCCCTCGGAGATGTGTGGCAACTCATACATCTCGGCGAGCGACACTCGATCACCACGGGCGCCCGTCTGGAGTTCGTCTGGCGGAGTGGGCGGGGTCGGCAGCTCAGGCGCGTCGACA
>CALJSB010000071.1 GCA_937976305.1 uncultured Acidimicrobiales bacterium | reverse complement strand
ATGTCGCGACGAGCCTGATTGATCATGTTGCCCCAGGTCGAGGTGGGGAGCTGCACGCTGAGGCCGAGGAAGCTGAGCGAGCCCTCGACCACGATCACGAACGCGGCGGCCACCATGGCGTAGGACAGCACGGTCGGCAGCACGTTCGGAATGATCTCTCGTCGCAGAATCGTGGCCGGCTTCGTGCCGATGGCCCGCGCGGCCAAAACAAACTCGCGGTTGGACACGGCGAGACTGTTGGCTCTCGACACACGGGTGTAGGCGGGAATGCTCAGAAAGCCAATGACCAGGGCGATCGTGAGCAGGTCGCGGACCTTGAAAATCGACACCATGGCCAGCAGCAGGATCAGGGCCGGGAAGGCCAAGATCACGTCGATAGCTGACATGATGATGGTCTCGGTGCGGCCACGGACGAAGCCAACGAGGCTGCCGAGGAATCCGCCAACAATGATGCCGAAGCCAGCAGCAACCATGGCCACGATCAGGCTGACCCAACCACCGTGCACGGTGCGGGCAAAGGTGTCACGGGCGATGGCATCGGTGCCGAGCCAGTGTTCAGCCGATGGCGATTCAATCGGCTCACCATCACCGAACTCGCCGGTGTCGGGATTGAAGTTGTTGGTCTGGAAGTTCGGGTCTTGCAGCGGCAGCGCGCCATCAAAGATCACGGTGTCGATCTTGGCGTAGATCGCTCCGCCGAAGACCAAGATCAGCCAGATAGTCGAGATCTTCACCAGTACCGGCATCTCTTTGAAGACCTGAAAGATCGACGCTCGCTTCGGCGGCGTGCCCTGAGGCGTATCAACTGGCAGCGCCGTTGAGACCCTGGTCAGTTTGTCGCTGGGAAAATCTGTTGTCGTTCCTGGTTCGGTAGCAGTCACGTCAGCTCTTTCGGATGCGAGGATCGAGAACGGTGTAGAAGAGGTCAACCGCGGTGTTGATCAATACGTAGGCCACGGCCACAAAGACCGTGATGCCCTGGATGACCAGAATGTCACGCTGGTTGATGGCGTTGATCAGGCGGAAGCCAAGACCGGGGATGGCGAACAGCGTCTCGATGACAACCGTGCCACCGAGGAGAGCGCCGAAGTTGATGCCGACGATGGTTGCGAGGCTCAGTGAGCTCGGGCGCAATGCGTGGCGGAAGAGGATGTAGCGATCTGAGAGTCCCTTGGCCTTTGCTGAAAGCACGAAGTTCTCTTGGAGGGTGGCAATCATGTCGGACCGCACGAGCCGGGAGAAGATTGCCATCTGCGTGAGCGCCAGCGCCGTTGCAGGAAGGATGGCTGTTTTGAGGTTCTCGAAGATTCCCTTGTCGGAAATGCGATTCCAGTTCGAGGCGGGTAACCATCTCAACTTCACGGCAAAGAGCCATATCAAGAAGATGCCGGTGATGAAGTTGGGTACCGAGAGCGCAACTTGCACCCCCGCTGAGGTGGTTTGGTCTTGCCAACGGCCCTGCCGGTAGGCACCGATGATGCCGAGTGGCACGGCGAGGATGACGGCAATGATGATGGCCATGGCGGCCAGCTGGGCGGTGACCGGAAGGCGTTGGACGATGGTGTCGCCCCACACGGTCTGGCCACGGTTGATGTATGACTCGCCCAAGTCACCGGTGGCGGCGTTGCCGAGCCAGTTGACGTAGCGCACCGGTAGTGGATCGTTGAGCCCAAGCTCTTCTCGGATCCGCTCGACGGTGGCTTCGTCGCGTGGTGCGTCAACGCCGAGGATGGCGTTGACAGGATCGCCCGGGAGGAGCGAAGTCATGATGAATGACAGGAACGTGACGGCGAACAGTGTCGCTGCCAACCGTGCCAGTCGTGTTGCGAGAACTCTTCCCATGACTTCGCTTCCTCCCTAGTGGGCGTGCTTACTTACCCGAATGATTCGCCGTTGATTACTCGGCGAGCCAGACCTCGGCCCAGCGTCCCTCAACGGCGGGAATGCCTGCACCGAGAACGCCCGATGGGGTGCTCCAGCCAATGAGGCCCTGGATGGACGGGTCATTCACAAATGCTGTGGCGGTGTGGCCGGAGTACCAGATCGGAACTTCTTCGGCGAACTGCAACATGATGCTCTCATAGAGGGCAAAGCGCTCGTCGAAGTCGTCGGTCTGGATAGCAGCGGCAGCGGCGCCGAAGGCATCACCGTCGAACCAGTTCGGGAAGTTCAACGGTGAGACAATCTCGGGGATACCCGCAGCTTCGGCGATTTCAGCCGTTGGCGGTGCCAGGTGAGGGTTGAGTCCGAGTGACGGATCGTCGTCTGAACTCCAGCGCCAGCAGTGTGCACCGTGCTCGCCGACGAAGCCGTTTTCGGCGCCGAGGGCGTAGTTGATGTGGGTCTGCTGGTCGAAGTTGGTCAGTTCGACGTTGACCAAGCCAGAAGCGGTCCACGTCTGCTCAAGCACCTGCATGGCGGCGATGAGGGTCGGGTCTGGAGGACACGACAGTTCGACGTCGATGGGCTCACCAGCGGCCTTGCCGTCTGAGCGCTCCGGATCGTCGACGTACTCTTGCAGCGTCGACACGCCGAGTTCGAAGTCGAACTGCGGCCATGCCTCAGCGACCTTCTCTGAGTACCACGGTGAGTCTGGTGAGAACCACTGGGTGCCTGGGAGTGAGATGCCGGTGCCGCCCAGGGCGTCAATGACGTTTTCCTGGGAGTTCATGTGGGTGAGGCCACGTCGGACTCGCACGTCGTCGTACGGTGCGAGAAGCACGTTGAACTGGCCACCACCGACGTTGTTGCCCTGGAACTCGAGCAATTCGATCTCGTCGCCACCGTCGCGTGCGGCACGAGCATCACGGATGGTGCCCTGACGAAGTGTCTGCATCGACTGGACCGTGCCGGAAAGCACGGCATCGAGGCGGGTGCCTTCGTCAGGGATTGGGCGGAAGCTGATGGAGTCGAGGAATGGCAACTGGTTGCCTTCCGGATCGACGCCCCAGTAGTTCTCGTTACGAACAACGACGGTTTCGTTGTCGAGGTCACGGCTTTCGATCACGAATGGACCGGTACCGATCGGGGCTGTTGAGTAGCCGTCCGGGTCGGCCTCAGCAGCTGCTGGGTCGAACACCATGCCCACGGGGGCCCGTGAGAGGGTTGCCGGAAGAGCCGAGTTGGCCTGGCTCAGGGTGTAGGTGACCTCGAGGTCGCCGGTGGCCTGAACGTCAGCGATGAACGCACTGCCGAGCGCACCTGCGCTCGCAGCGCCGGTCTGCTGGATCACAAACATGTCGGCGACAGTCTGAGCGGTGAGCTCGACGTCGTTGTGGAACGTGACGCCGGAACGCAGTGTTCCGACCCACTCGGTGAAGTCGTCGTTCGGCTCGAGCGTTTCGAACAACCACGGCTCATACGTGCCATCAGCGGTCAGCTCGGTGAGCTTGTCGTAGATGGTGATCATCATGTTGTAGCAAGGTGATGAGCAGGTGTCTTCCCACGGGCGAAGGCCAACAGCCTCGGCCTCGAGGCCAACAGCGATATCGCCGCCGTAGGCCCGCTCACCAGTTGATGCTTCGACTTCGGTGTCAACGTCGCCTTCGGCTTCCTCGCCGGCTTCGGCCACGTCGTCATCGTCGTCGGCTTCGTCGCCTGAGGCGTCTGTTTCTTCTGCAGCTGTTGTGTCCGTGGACTCTTCGCCGTCATCACTGGAATCGCCACCGCAGGCGGCGGCGATCATGGCAAAGGCAAACAACATTGCGAGAAGCTTGGTCAAGCTTCTTTTCATAGGATTCTCTCTCCCCTTGATAGAAATTGCGGTGTGGAACCGATGGTTCCGAGGTGGCGCTTTGATAGCAGATGTGGCACCCGGCACATGCTTCATGGGCCTGGGACGTCACAGCTCTGTCATATGCGCGCAACGACAAAAATAGTGACTACGAGTTCGAGACAGTGACCTCCGTGGCCGGGTCGGCTTCGATGAGTGGGTGGTGGCAGGCGACGTAGTGATCGTCGCTCACTCTCCGCATTTGCGGTTCGACTCGTTCACACATTTCGTCCGCCAGCGGGCAACGAGTGCGGAAACGGCAGCCAGAGGGCGGCGCGAGTGGTGAAGGAAGCTCACCTTCGGCCGTCACGGTGTCGTCGAGGTTGGCGGTGGGGTCAGGTACCGGAATCGAACCGAGGAGCAGGCTGGTGTAGGGGTGCGCCGGGTTCGCATAGAGCTCGTCCGACTCCGAAACTTCACACATCTTGCCGAGGTACATCACGGCCACCCGGTCACTGATGTTCTTCACAACGGCGAGGTCGTGGGCGATAAACACGAGGGTCAAGCCATATTGGGCCTTCAGATCCTCGAGCATGTTGAGAATCTGGGCCTGCACCGACACGTCGAGGGCAGACACGGGCTCGTCACAGATGATGAGGTCCGGCTCCATCACCAGTGCTCGGGCAATCGAGATGCGTTGGCACTGACCTCCGGAGAACTCATGCGGACGCTTGTAACGAGCGACGCCGGGGTCGATACCGACGGCATCGAGCATCTGGGCCACGATCTTCCACTGCTCGTCTTCGTCGAACGGCCCCCACACGGCGAGTGGCTCCGCCACGATCTCGCCGATCATGCGTCGTGGATTGAGCGACGAGATGGGATCCTGGAAGATCATTTGAAGATCAGTGCGAGTGGCTCGCATCCCTTCGCCGTCGAGGGCCATCAGGTCGTTGCCCTTGAGCTGCACCGAACCGGAAGTTGGCTTTGGCAGCTGGAGAATGCCCCGGCCTGTCGTGGATTTGCCGCAGCCGGACTCCCCCACCAAGCCGAGTGTTTCGCCCTTGGCGATGTCGAAGCTGATGCCGCTGACGGCGTACACCGTGCGGCCTCGGCCGACGGGAAACTCGACGTTGAGGTCCTCAACCCGCATGAGGGTCTCATCTGCAGGGCGGAGATGGGCCTTGCCTGAACCTGCCATCAGTCGGCTCCTTCGCCGGTCGTCGGATCAGAGACGTCGATGACGGCCTCGCCAAGATCAAGATCGGCGATGATCTCTGCTGTGAGTTCTTCAGTCGCCGTGATCTTGCCTTCGGCGGCAAGCGTCACCGCAACGCCATCGGCGAGGTTCTTGGCGTAGGCCTCTTCGTTTTCCTTGGACCCGACCGGATACCAGCACGCGAATTGGTGTCCGGGAGTCGAGCCGCCAACCAGCGGTGGCTCTTCCTCTCGGCACTTGTCCTGGGCGTAGGGGCAGCGAGGTGAGAACGAACAACCCGTTGGCGGATTGATGAGGTCTGGAGGTCGACCGGCAATCGCGTTGAGGCGAGTGTGCTTCGGTTGAGCGATCTTCGGGATCGACCACAGCAAGGCCTGGGTGTAGGGGTGGCGCATGTCGCTGAAGAGGGTTCCCGTGGGAGCCTTCTCGACGACTTTGCCGGCGTACATCACGGCGATTTCGTCGGCTCGACCGGCCACAACGCCAAGGTCGTGGGTGACCATGATCATGGTCATGAAGCGGTCCCGCTGCTGGGTGGCCAGCAGATTGAGAATCTGGTGCTGGACGGTGACGTCTAGGGCCGTGGTCGGCTCATCGGCGAAGAGCATCTTGGGGCCGCAGGCCAGCGCAATGGCGATACACACGCGCTGGCGCATACCACCCGACATCTCGTGCGGGTAGTTGTCGATTCGCGATTCGGGCTCAGGAATCTTCACCGAGCGCAACAACTCGATTGCGTTCGATCGAGCTTCGGCCTTGTTGACGCCGAGGTGATACCGCAGGTGCTCGGTGAGCTGACGGCCCACCCGCACCACCGGGTTGAGCGAGGTCATCGGATCTTGGAAGACCATCGCCATTTCGACGCCCCAGAGCTTCTGCATCTGCTTGGACGACTTGGTGATGAGTTCTTCACCGTCGTAGACGATCGAACCGGTGTTGATCACGTTGTTGGCGATGTTGAGCCGCATGATCGAACGAGACAACACGGTCTTACCCGACCCTGACTCGCCCACGATGCCGAGTGTCTTTCCTCGATCGAGTTCGAGCGACACGCCGTCGACGGCCTTGACGAGGCCGGCATCGATCTGGAAGTGGGTCTTCAGGTCCTTGACGACGAGCAGGGGCTCGTTGGTGTCTGCCTTGGCCAGTCGTGCGGTATCAGAACCCACAACGGTCATCGGTTTGGTCTCCCTGTCATCGGCGATTCGAGCACACACTGTTGTACCCGGCGAAGGCCACATTGTGACCGCAGTCACGAGGGAAGTCGAATCGCCAGGCGAGTCGACTCAGAGGGCTGAGTCAGGCGACTGGTGCGGGTTCAGACGCGGGCGCACGTGTCGGGCCCTGCCGGAGTTGTGTGGCTGCTCCCACAGAGAGGACGAAGCCCACCACAGCGATGCCTCCGTAGACCGCAAGTGGTCCCCCACTGCCATACAGAATCGGTCCCGCAAAGGCTGCGGTTGCTGCGGCCAGGTTGCCAGCGACGTCAAGGAGGCTTTGCCCGATGGCCGCTTCTGCCGCCCCCGATTCCCGGACCACGACCACCTGCGCTGCTGGGAATGCAAACGACTCGATCGTCCCCTCGATCACGGCGGCAATGCCGAAGGCAAGGAGTGACTGAAAGATGCCGAACGACGCCATCGCCGGGACGGCACAGAACACGCCGATGATCAGCACGATTGGTGGACGGTTCCGGTCGATCACCCCGCCGGCGATTCCGGGCAGGACGATGAGCGGTATGCCGAAGGCCCAAATGAGCAGAGCAACGGTTCGTTCGTCTGCGCCGAGGTCGGTGAGGTACAAGTCGGCGACAGAGTCGAACATGCCGATGTTGCCGTAGAGGAACAGTTGTGCCAGTAGTGCCCCTCTGATGCGGGGTCGGGCCAGCAGGGCGCCCATGTCTTTCAGATTGACGACCTGCGTGGCAACCTCGACGTTGCGCATCCACCAGAGGGTCGGCGGTGCGGTGATCGTGACGAGCGCTGCGACGGCGAAGAACGGCATGCCGAAGCGGAAGTCGGCCAACAGCCATCCGAGCAGCGGCCCGACGAGAAATCCGGCAACGTTGGTCGACAGCAGAATGCCGAGCTTCTGTCCGCTGCCGTCGGTGTTTGTGCCAATGATCGCCTTGCGGGCTGCGGCGAGGTAGAGCCCGAGGCCCACCCCGATGCAAGCTCGAGAGAGGGCAAAGACCGTGAACGAATCGGCCAAGCCAAACAAGACGTTGCCGGCAATACCCAGCACCACGCCGGCTGTCGCCACTTCGAAGACGCGGCCCCGGTCGGCGATGGGCGACAGCAAGACTGATGCCAGCAATGCTGCGAGGAACCCGACACCGGCGACGGCGCCGATCTCTGCATCGGCGAGGCCAAAGTCCTCCTTGAGATCGGCAAGGATCACGAAGATGACGCCGGCGCCGGTCGTCAGAAAGAAGTTCGAGAGGTAAACGAGTCGATGCACGGGGTGGCGACCTTACCGGCGCGACAGTCGGTGGCCGTGTGGTTTATCGGCCCTTGGTCGCGAGGTAGGCCTTCCGAGCCTCACCGCACTCCGGATCGTTGAAGGCGTTGGCGAGTCCGTCGGCGTCCGACCAGCTGCGCATGGTGCCGACCATTTGGTCGGTTACGGCGTTGACGTGGCGCTTCGTGGCCTGAATCGTCAGCGGGGCCTTCTCGATCAGTTGAGCGGCGAGCTCCTCGACCGTGGTGTCGAGGTCGTCCTCGGGAACGACTCGGTTGAGGAATCCGGCACTCTTCGCCTCGGCGGCGTCGAATGGCCGGCAGGTGAGCACCAGTTCCTTCGTGAGTGCGGGACCGATCTCGCGCACCAGCCGCGGGATACCACCCCAAGCAAGCGGGATGCCCAGATCGACCTCGGGGATCGAGAAGCGTGCGGTGTCGGCTGCGACCCGCAGGTCACACGCCGCGGCCACGACCAATCCCCCGCCGACGCACCACCCCTGCAGGCGAGCGATGGCCAATGCCTTCATGGCTTCGAGCGCATCAGCCATGCGCCGGCCGTGCTCGCCGACTTCGCGCGTTGTGATGTCGTCGCGGCTCGAGAATGAGTTCAGGTCAGCGCCGGCGCTGAAGGCTCGCCCCGCGCCCGACACGATGACAACCGTGACGTCTCGCTGATCGTCGAACCAGCGGGCGGCCTGCTCGATCTCGTGCAGGCATTGCCAGCTCAGCGGGTTGAGCTTCTCGGGCCGGTTGAGGGTGAGCCGACCAAGACGGCCGTCGGCGACTGCGGTGAGTGTTTCGAAGTTGCTGGCTGCAGTGGACACGTGAATGAGCTCCCATCGGCGAGGTGATCGCCGTGACGCTAGACCACGAGTCCGCAGGCTTCGAACGCCTCCCGAGTCACCGACTTCTCTTCTTCGGTGAGCTCAAGCATCGGCGCCCGAACTCGGCCGCCGACTTGGCCGAGGAGTTCTTGCCAGTACTTCTGATGGGCATGAGGCTTCTCAGCCGGTCTCGTTCCCATGAGGGCATTGCGGACCGGATCGAGCGATGCGCTGATCTCACGAGCCCGATCAGCGTCTCCGGCAAACGCGGCCTCGGTGTAGTCGTGCATGCGTCGGTCGTTGGCGGTTTGCAACAAGAACGGCGGCGACGAGCACAGGTAGAGCTTCCAATCGAGCTCGAGAATGTTGTCGAGCCATTCCGGCTCTGACGCCGTGCTCACCTGAATGCGATCGGACGCAAGCCTCGTGAGCTCGGTGTACATCGGGCGGGGCACGCTGTACTTGATCGCAACAACGTTCTCGATGTCGGCCAGACGATTACAAAGCTCGGGCGACATCAAGTAGCCGCTGTCGGGGTGGCTCCAGAGGGCCACGCCGATGTTGACGCTGCTCGCCACGGTCTCGTAGTACGCCAGAAGGGTCTCCTCCTGCTCTTTGAAAAAGTGGAGCGCCGGGGCGTGGACCACGATGTAGTCGCCGCCGACCTCTTCGGTGTGGCGCGCGAGTTCGAGGACCACGTCCATGTTCTGATCGGAACACGACATGATCGTTTGACCCTGGTCTCCCGTGGCTTCCGCTGCGAGCTCAATCGAGCGCTTGCGTTCATCGAGTGACATCGAGAAGAACTCGCCTTGCTTGCCCGAGACAAACAGGCCTTGAATGCCGAGGTCTTGTGTCCAGTGCCTGACGTTCTCACGGAAGCCGTCTTCATCGAGACGGAGATCTTCGGTGAAGGGCATGAGGGCGGCGGCCCAAATGCCCTTCATGTTGGAACGGGCGTATGCCTTGGCGTCACTGCGGGCGTAGCTCATTGGGCGATCCTCTTCACACGATCTCGATGCTGTGGGACACGTTCTTGATCACGGTGTAGTGATGGAGGCCCTCGGTGCCGCCCTCGCGGCCGTAGCCGCTCGACTTGACGCCGCCAAAGGGTGTTTCGGGGAGCGAGGCCTCGAGGGTGTTGATCGACAGGTTGCCTGCTTCGACTCGCTCAACCATCTGGTCGGCGTAGTCAGCCCGGTTGGTGAAGCCGTAGGCCGCCAAGCCATACGGCACGTCGTTGGCCTGTTCGATCGCGCTGTCGAGCGAATCGACGGCGTTGACGATGGCGAGCGGACCAAACGGCTCTTCCTGCATCACGCGAGCATGAGCGGGGACGTTGGCCAGCACGGTTGGCTCGAAGAAGTAGCCGGCGCCTTCCATCCGGCTTCCGCCGGTCACGACATCGGCGCCGACATCACGGGCGTCGCCAACTAACTCGGTGAGCGCGGTGATTCGACGTTCGTTCGCCAACGGACCCATCTCGATGCCGGGATCCATCCCGTTGCCGACGACGGTCTCGGCTGCTCGCTTGGTGAACACATCGAGGAACTGGTCGAAGATCTGCTCGTGCACGAAGAACCGAGTCGGCGAGGTGCACACCTGACCGGCGTTGCGCATCTTGCGCACGGCAGACGACAGCGCCGCCTGCTCGACGTCGGTGTCTTCGCAGACGATGACGGGAGCGTGGCCGCCCAGCTCCATGAGCACCGGCGTCATGTGGTCCGAGGCCAAGCCGGTGAGGTGGCGTCCGACCGTTGTCGAGCCGGTGAAGGCGACGAGCTTGATGCGATCGTCGGGAATGAGGCGGTTCGAGATGTCGGCTGGCACGCCGAACACGAGATTCAACACACCGGCGGGGAGGCCTACATCGTGAAAGGCCTTGGCGATGTGCATGGCCCCCGCCGGTGTCTCTTCGGCGGCCTTGAGAATGACCGAACAACCAGAGGCCAGGGCGCCAGCGATCTTTCGGGCTGGCTGGCTCATCGGGAAGTTCCACGGAGAGAACGCTGCGACGGGGCCAATCGGTTGATGGTGCACGACGTAACGCACGCCGGGAGCACTCGGGATCACCCGGCCGTAGAGGCGGGTGGCCTCGCCAGCGTCCCACTCGAAGAACTCGCATCCTCGGATCACCTCGAGCTGGGCCTGCTTGAACGGCTTGCCGTGTTCAGCGGTGATCGAGTGAGCAATCTCGTCTTGTCGGTCGCGCAACAACGACGCGGCGCTGCGGATGAGATCGGCTCGAGCTTTCGGAGCGGTCTGACGCCATTGCTTGAAGCCGGCCTCGGCGGCAGCCAGTGCATCATCGAGTTCGTCTTGTCCGGCCACTGGCACCTGTCCGATGTGCTCTTCGGTTGCCGGGTTGATGACGGGCAGCGAGTCGCTTGCAGAACGCCACGAGCCATTGATGTAGAGCTGCAGTTCGGGATAGCTCGCCATGGTTGCCTTTCGAAGGTTTGATGATGCCGGTTCTAGAAGGCAGTGCGGATGGCCCAGAGGTCGGGAAATGCCGGTTTGAACAACGTGGTCGCCAGGTACGAGGCGCCGTCCGATCCGCCGGTTCCCGGCTTGGTGCCAATGGTGCGGCGCACCATCATCACGTGGCGATAGCGCCACTCTTGAAGTCCTTCGTCGAGATCGGTGAGGGTTTCGCAAAGGGCCGCGAAACCTTCGTCGCTGTATCGCTCGACAATCAGGGCCTGCAGCTCGGGGCTCTCGACGATGGGTTGGGTGACATCGCGGTTGAGGATGTCGGCAGGAACCTCGACACCCTGGCGAGCGAGCATGTGCAGGAACGCATCCCAGATGGTCGGTGCGTCATATCGAGCGGCGAGTCGTGCGCCCTCGTCGCCCTTGAACCAGTCAGTGTCGATGCGGTCCTTGATGCCGAGGACAAACTCAAGCTCGCGAAACTGTGCCGATTGAAAGCCGCTGGCGTTGGCCAGGAACGAGCGGAAGCTGGCGAACTCTGCGGGTGTCATTGTTTCGAGCACATCGAGTTGACCCACGAGCGTCTTCATGATCTTCAGCACTCGTTTGAGGTGTTGCCGGGCGCTGTTGATTCGATCGGTGTTGATCGACTGAACGATGAAGTCGATCTCGTGCAGCAGCTGCTTGAACCACAGCTCGTACACCTGGTGGATGATGATGAACAGCGTCTCGTCGTGCTCGGGCTCATTCGTGTCAGGGTCGACCGAAACACACTGCTGGAGCGACAGCAGTTCGGGGATCATCAGGTAGCTGCCGTAGGTGAAGTCGTCGTTCTGTTGTTGGTGATTGTCTTGCGGGCGGGTCATGAGCTGGAGAGCGCCTGTCGATCAGTGAGCGGGTCGACCGGTGGAAGCGGCGGAAGGGCGGCCACGAGCGAGTCGATATCGAGTGCGGGGTCGGCGATCGAGCGAGCGATGATCTCGGCCTGCTCGGACGCTCGCGACTGCGCCTCGCCGTAGGGCATGGTCGAGAACATCACCATGTTGTAGCGAGGGCTGATGTGGGCCGGATGACGAGCCTCGAGCTCGAGGGCGAGGGTTCTCTTGGCGAGGTAGTCGGGGTCAACAACGCCTGATCGCATCTCGATGTAGTTGTCGAGTGCCATGTCGGCGATGGCATCACCGTCTGGCTTCCGCTCCTCGGCGTAATTGGCGAACGCCTCGGCGAGATCACTGGGTGTCTGTGTCATGTGGCGGTCGAGACAGCGCACCGACTCCATGGCGGCGTTCATGCCCTGGCCGTGGAACGGCACGATGGCATGCGCTGAGTCCCCAACGAGCACCGCTCGATCGTCGAGGTGCCAGCCTTCAGCTCGAAGGGTGCCGAGACGGCCAGTCGGGTTGTCGGAAAACTGCTGCGCAGCATCTGATCCCAGCTTGGCGAGGTCGGCGAACTCGGACTCGAAGAACGCATCGATGTCGCCTTCGCTACTCAGCGATTCAAAGGTGGTGGTCGGCGCAAACAGCGTCATCGTGAAGTCGCCCTCGGGATTGGCAAGAGCAATGAGCATGAACTCGCCGCGAGGCCAAATGTGCAACGCATTCGGGTCGAGCCTGTGGTCGCCTGTTTCTGTGGCCGAGAGCGTGAGCTCTTTGTAGGAGTGGTCCAGCCATTCGGTATGAGCGTCGCATGCGCCCTCGGCAACCATTGCTTCGCGAACCTTCGATCCGGCGCCATCAGCACCGAAGATGGTCGAGAACGAGGCTGCGTCACCGTTGGCGAAGCGCACGGTCGAATCGTCGAAGTTGACGCGTTCGATCTCACGCGAGAACTCGATGGTGACCCGCCCCGTCGCAACGGCTGCATCGAGCAAGATGGCGTTGAGGTCCGAGCGCGAGACCGAGTGGATCACCTCGTGTGCTTGGCGGCCATAGGGCTGGAGTACCGGCTCTGGGTCGTCGAGCGCGTGCACGAGGCGACCCCGCATCGGAATCGTGATGGCATCGACACGGTCGATCACTCCAACATCGATCAGCGGGATGATGCCTCGTGTTGCGAGGGCGAGGTTGATCGAGCGCCCCGCGTCGACATCGTGACGGCGTAGATCTTGGCGACTCTCATAGACCGTGACGTCGTGGCCCTGCCGAGCGAGGTAGATCGACAGCAGCGCGCCAGCAGGCCCCGCTCCCGCAATCACCATTGGAGCGGTCACGCTGTTTCCCCACCGTTTGATTGCGTCACCTCGTCGAGGATGTCGACAAAGCGATCGATGTCGGCGAATGAGTTGTAGAGAGGTACCGGCGCGACTCGGATGACGTCTGGCTCTCGCCAGTCGCAGTACACACCGGCCTTCTCGAGCTCTTCGTGCACCTGCTTGCCGTTCCCGCCAAGCACCTGGAGTGCGTATTGGCAGCCTCGTTCGGACAGGTTCTTCGGCGAGATGTTTGCGACGCGTCCTGCGAGTTGTTCGAGGCGGGCATCGAGAAAGCGGATCTGCTGCTCGTTCTTGGCTCGGAGCGCCGGCATGCCACCCGCTCGCTCGATCATGTCGAGGGAGGCTCGGAGCGCAGCCATGGACAGAATTGGAGCGTTCGAAAGCTGCCACGATTCGACGGTGGGGATGGCGTCAAACTGGTTGGTCATCGCGAAGCGAGTTTCAGGGTTCGTACCCCACCAACCGAGCAACTTCGGCAATGACTGGTCGTTCACGTGGCGCTCATGCACGAATGCACCCCCAACGGCACCGGGTCCACCGTTGAGGTACTTGTAGCTGCACCAAGCGGCAAAGTCGACGCCCCACTCATGCAGTTCGAGTTCGACGTTGCCGGCGGCGTGGGCGAGATCGAACCCCACCGTTGCCCCGGCTGCATGGCCCGCTTCGACGATCTCGGCCATCGGGAGCCTCTGGCCGGTGTAGTACTGCACGCCGGGCAGCATGACCAACGCAAGCTCATCTCCGATCTCGGCGATGGCATCGAGGATGTCGCTCGTGCGCAGCGTCTCTTCGCCGCTGCGGGGCTCAACCATCACCAGTGCGTCGGCCGGGTCGAGGCCACGCTGGCGAATTTGTGACTCGACCGCAAAGTGATCAGACGGAAAGGCATGCCCTTCGATCAAGACCTTGTTTCGCTTTCCGGCCGGTTGGTAGAAGCTCACCATCAGAAGGTGAAGGTTGACCGTCAGTGCGTTCATGGCCACGACTTCGTTGGATTGTGCACCCACGATGGCCGCCAGTTGTCCGGTGAGGAGCTCGTGGTAGCGCTTCCACGCAAGCGAGCCGGTGAAGTGGCCCGTCACTCCCAGGGTGCTCCAGCGGTCGAGCTCGGCCTCCACGTTGGCCCGCGCCGCGCTGGGAAGTGCGCCGAGCGAGTTGCCCACCAAGTAGATGCCGTCTGGCAACTCGAACTCGGAGCGAAAGGCGGCGAGCGGATCTCTGTCATCAAGCGACGCAGCGTCGAGCGACGCTGCACCATTGTCAGCCGGCATGAGGCATCTCCGTGGCAATGAGTGCGGTGCGAGTTCGCACCGCTTCGGTGAGATCGGTGAGGGCGTTCATGAGCTCAGTGAGATCGCCGGCGTCAGCCAACAGATCGGCTTCGAGTCGCTGCGCCTCTCCGATGAGTTGGGTCGTCAGCTTGATGCCTGTCGCAGTGAGCGACACGATGCGCTGCCGTTTGTCCGTGCTTCCCGCTGACCGCTTGACAAGCCTGCGTTTCTCGAGGCGGCTGACGGCGTGGGTGACGGTCGGTTGTGGGCTGAGTGCTTTGGTCGCCAGCTCCACCACTGACAGTTCGGGTGAGTCGTGGAGCACGGCAAGCACCCGCCACTCGGAGCGGGCGACGCCGAACTGGTTGAGTGCTTCGTAGAAGGGAGCCGACAGGGTCTGGTCGGCCTGCCTGAGCACGTAGGGCACATAACCATTGAGAAAGCTCTGCTCGAGTCGTGACACGCTGGCAGATTATATTCATCGCAATACAAGAACAAGCATTCACATGAATATGTTTTGCCTGTTCGTCTCTCTTCTCGCAGCGACCATGCTCGGCGTAGGATCTCGCTTGTGACGCTTTCCCTCGGGGCCCATATCGGCCAACAAAACATGAGCATGGACGAAATGCGCGCCATCTGGCGATGGCTGGACGATGCAGGCATCGACTGGTTGTCAGCGTGGGACCATCTGTACGAGGCTCCCCCAGCGGGTGGCACGCTCCCCCACTTCGAGGCCGTCGCCACCCTGGCTGCGCTGGCCTGTGATACCACCAACGCTCGTCTGGGCTGTCTTGTGTTCTACGTCGGGTATCGGAACCCGGGGTTGCTGGCGCGTGCTGCGGTCACCATCGACCATCTCTCGGGCGGCCGCTTCGAACTCGGGCTCGGTGGCGGTTGGCACGAGTGGGAGGCCGAGGCCTACGGCTATGACTTCCCGAGTGTTGGCGTGCGCCTCGACATGCTCGAAGAAGCGACCGAGCTGATCAGTTCGTTGATCACCCCAGCCGATGGCGACGAGATCCGTCGCACCGACTTCACTGGCGAGCACTACAAGGCCGTGAACGCGTCGATGTTGCCGGAACCCCACGGGGGCAAGATCCCGATCTGGATCGGTGGCGTCGGCGAGAAGCGCACGCTCAAGATGGCGGCGACGTATGCAGACGGGTGGAATGCCGCCTACGTGCCAGCAGATGAGTACGGGCGACTCAACGGCGTGCTCGACGGATGGTGTGAGTCGATCGACCGCGATCCGAGTTCGATCGAGCGATCGATCAATCTGGTGTTCGCCATGGGGTCAGATCAAACAGCCGCCGATCGAGTTGCCAGCGACATGCGAGAGCAGTGGGGGCCGATGTTCGAGCGGGTGGCCGGTGGTGCGCTGCTCGGAACACCGGAGCAGGCGGTCGACCAGATCATGGCCTATGCCGAGTCGGGCGCGGACATGGTGAATGTTGCGTTGCGGGCACCGTTCGATGAAGAAGCCCTCAGCGCCTACATCGACGTGGTGATTCCAGCGATTCGCTCGGCTACCTCGTAGCAACGCTTCGCTAGCGCGAAAGCACGAGGGAGAATTCGACAACGGCTGCGTCTTCCACGCTCGCCACGATCGGCGCCTGCGGGGTGTCGATGTCGTAGTCGGAAAGCAGGACCCCGAGCGAGCCCACAACAACAAGCTGCGACCCTTGGGCTGCGCCCTCGAGTTCGATGTCGACGGTCCTCGTCACGCCGTGGATCGTGAGATCTCCGGTTGCCGTCGCCATGATGGTCTGCCCTGGCGGTGGAATACTCGGAAGCTCGATGGGCGCCGTCAAGGTGAAGATGCCGTCGGGAAACGTGTCTGACTCGAGGGCTTGCACTTTCATCTGTGCATCGCGAGCGCCATTGTCGCTCATGAGATCACGAAGATCGGCGAGGATCTCGACCGAGGTGATCGTCGAGCCATCGGCAACGAGGGTGCCCGACACGGTGGGCGTTCGTCCCACGGCAGTGAAGTCAACGCCAGACAGCACTTCCTCCACCCGGTAGCCAACGAACGTCGCCTCTCCTGGCTCGACGACCCAGGTTCCGGTCAGGTCGGTGATCGTCTCGCCCTCACTGTCCTCACTGTCCTCTTCTTGCCCTTCAGCCTCGTCTTGGGCCAGGGCATCGAGCGATGCATCGACCGACGCTTCCTCCGGGTCGGACGAGAACAGACCCAAGAACCACCCGACGGCGAGTAGCAGCACGATGAAGGTCGAGATCCCACCTACAGCGAAGAGCTTTCGTCGATCCATCTGGCCAACGTAGTGCGGTGCCCCATAAGGAGAGCGCAAAAAGAGTGAGGGTGGCCCCGAAAGGCCACCCTCTGGTTCGAGAACAAGAGACCACTAGTGACAGACCCTCCGCCCGCCAGAGGTATGTCTGTCGGGCTCTGTTCCCGGTACCCGCATCCGTAAGTGAACACGACGACCACCCTCGGTGGCAATGGGTCAGATGTACCAAAGGGTTTTCGGGCCCGTCACGATGCGGCAGCCAATGCAGCAAAAGCGGCACGTTCTGTACAACAATGCCCCCTGTGCTTGATGTCGGAAGTCGCCCCCAAGTCCTTTCTGTTGTGCTTGCGGGCGGTGAAGGAAAGCGCCTGATGCCGCTCACCAGCGACCGGGCGAAACCTGCGGTGCCCTTTGGTGGCCCTTATCGACTCATCGATTTCGCGCTGTCGAACCTCGCAAATGGTGGTTATCGCAAGATCGTGGTGCTGACCCAGTACAAGAGTCACTCACTCGATGTGCACTTGAGCCGTACCTGGCGGCTTTCGACCCTCTTGGGCAACTACGTCACGTCAGTCCCGGCTCAGATGCGTCGGGGGCGCAGCTGGTTCCTGGGGTCTGCTGATGCGTTGTTCCAGAACCTGAACCTGGTCGACGATGAGCAGCCGAAGTACCTGTTTGTCTTCGGTGCCGACCACATTTACCGCATGGATCCCCGGCAGATGCTCGATGCCCACATTGCCAGCGGCGCCGGGGTGACGATTGCGGCCCTGCGAGCCAACCGAGCAGAAGCGAGCGAGTTCGGGGTGATCGAGCAGGGCGAAGGCACCAAGATCGCGGCCTTTCACGAAAAGCCCGCTGATCCGCCTGGACTGGCTGACAGCCCTGACGAGTCGTACGTCTCGATGGGCAACTATGTCTTTGACGTCGATGTGCTCGTCGATGCGCTCAATCGAGATGCCGGCGACAGCTCGTCGAAGCACGATCTCGGCGGCGACCTGATTCCGGCGCTGGTGGCCGACGGTGCCGCGCATGTGTATGACTACACAAAGAACGTCGTGCCTGGTGATGAGGAAGCGCAACGGGGTTACTGGCGCGATGTCGGAACCATCGATGCCTACTTCGATGCCCACATGGATCTCGTGCAGCCTCTGCCTGCGTTCAGCCTCTACAACGATTCCTGGCCGATCTTCACGCTTGGCCGATCGCTCCCCCCGGCGAAGTTTGTCGCGGCCGACAACAAGCCACCGTCGGTCCAGAACTCGATTGTGAGCAACGGTGCGATCCTCAGCGGCTGTACCGCGTTCGACAGCGTCATCTCGCCCGGGGTCCGGATCCGCAAAGACGCAAACCTTGAAGGTGCAATCTTGTTCGACGATGTCCAGATCGGGAAGGGGGCGACGGTGCGTCGAGCCGTGATCGACAAGAACGTTGTCGTGCCGGATGGGGTTCGCATCGGCGTTGATCGTGAGGAAGATGAGGCCCGCTTTGCCGTCTCAGAAGGCGGCGTTGTGACCGTTCCGAAGAACTATCGCTTCGAGGACGACTGAATGGCCTTTTCGTAGACCTCGATGTGCCTCTTGGCTGGTGCTTCCCACGACCAGTCGATCTCCATGGCCCGCTGCTGGATGAGGCGTCGCCTGGCGGCAACGCGAGTCGTTCTCAAGCCACGGTGCACCGCATCGACAAAGCCGGCGAAGTCGTTGGTTTCGGCCACGAACCCGGTACCCGTCGACCGATGTTTGTCGGCATCGGTGACGGTGTCGACGAGGCCCCCGACTGGGGTGACGACGGGCGAGGTGCCATAGGCCATGGCCTGCATCTGGGCTAACCCACAGGGTTCAAAACGGCTCGGCATCAAGAACAGGTCGGATCCAGCAAAGATGCGGTGGGCAAGGGGTTCGTCGTAGCGGTCGGTGACGACACTGACCCGATCGGGATGGTTCGCTGCCATCTCTTCAACGCTCTCAACGAGCTCACTCTGGCCTGATCCGAGCAGGATGAGCTTTGCCTTCATGCCGGCCAAGAAGGGCGCAAGACCGGTCATGAAGTCGACACCCTTCTGGTCGACCAGGCGAGAGACAACACCGAGGATCACGTCGTTCTCGAGCTCTGCGCCGAATTCAGCACAGAGCGCTTGGCGAGCCTGGCGCTTCCCGACTTCGATGTCGCCTGGTCCGTAGTTGAGCTCGAGGCTCGGATCGGTCAGCGGGTTCCAGATGCTGGTGTCGATGCCGTTGCGGATGCCGACGAGATCGTCTTGGCGGCGCTTCAGGTCGTCGTGCAGACCCATGCCACCTTCGGGCTCGATGATTTCGGTGGCGTAGTTGGGGCTGACGGCGATGATCTTGTCGGCCGAGCGAATGGCGCCGAGCAGCGGATTGCACCCGTCGTACCAAGCGAAGTGCCACGGCCGATGGGGAATCCGGTTGAGCCACTCGGCATCGCACATGCCCTGGTACCCCAGCGTGTGGATGGTGAGCACCGTCGGCGGTGGCGTTGCGAGAAAGCCGAGTGCAGCGGCACTGTGCCAATCATTGAGGTGCAGTACGTCTGGCTTGAGCAGTTCGGCGAGCGCTGCGACACCGACCGAAAAGCACATGAATCGCCAATCGTTGTCGGGCCATCCGTTGCCGGTGGAGGGTTCGACGTAGGGGTGCGGCCTGGCTATGCCGGGCCGATCGATGAGGATCACGTCGGCTAGGTCGTTGATCGCACCGCGACGAGCTCGCATGGGTCCGGCCCACGCCGGAACCTCCAGATCGATACTGCGTTCTTCGGTGAGCTCGAGACCGGTGTAGTCAGGCATGACGACGGTGATCGGCACGCTCTGGGCTTGCAGCGACCGCACCAAACCACCGGCGGCTTCGGCCAAGCCGCCAACTCGGGCGAGTGGTGTCAGCTCTGCAGTGGCGAACAGAACACGTCGGTTCATGATGCGGGCCGACCTGTGTCTCGAAGGAGAACAATGGACCACCCGTCGAGTTCGACGGCGCTCACGACCGGCCGCTGCGGCTTGGTGGGCGCTGCGGTGTCGAGTTCGTTGCGCCAGAAGCGACTCGAGAGCTGTGGTGGGATGGCGAAGCTTCGGTTGGCCGAAGATGCGTTGAAGAGAACGAGAAAGCTGTCGTCTTCGACCCGTTCGCCTCTGGGGCTTCGACCGGCGAGGCGGGTTCCGTTGAGGAAGACGGTGAGGGCGTGGTCGTCGCCTCCTGACCAGTCGGTGTCGACCATGCGGCCGCCGTCCGGACGGAACCACTCGATGTCGGCAACTTCGCCGTCGACTGGCTTGGTGCCCGAGAAGTACTGCAATCGACGGAACACGGGGTGCTTGCGGCGCAGATTGACCAACCGTTGGGTGAAGGCCAATAGCTCGTCGTCGATGCCTTCCCAGTCGAGCCATGAGAGCTCGTTGTCCTGGCAGTAGGCGTTGTTGTTGCCCTGCTGGCTGCGACCGAACTCGTCGCCGTGCAGGAGCATCGGGACTCCTTGGCTCAGCAGGATGGTGGCCAGCATGGCCCGGGTACGTCGAGCCCTCACCTCGAGGATCTCGGGCGTGTCAGTCGGGCCCTCCTCCCCTGAGTTCCAGGAGCGGTTGTGGGCGTCGCCGTCGCGGTTGTTCTCGCCGTTGGCCTCGTTGTGCCGCACGTTGTAGCTCACGAGATCTCGCATCGTGAACCCGTCGTGGGCGGTCACGAAGTTGACGGATGCCGAGGGCCGTCGTCCCGTCGATTCGTAGAGGTCAGAGCTACCGGTGAACGACGAGGCGAAGTCGCCGAGGTGGCCGGCCTGGCCTCGCCAGAAGTCGCGGACGGTGTCGCGATAGCGCCCGTTCCACTCCGACCACAGCGGCGGAAAGCGCCCGACCTGATAACCACCTTCGCCGACGTCCCACGGTTCAGCGATGAGCTTCACCTCCCGCAGCGTCGGGTCCTGATTGATGATGTCGAAGAAAGCAGCATGGTTGTCGACGTAGTTGCCGTCTCGTCCGAGCGTTGATGCCAGATCAAACCGGAAGCCATCGATGTGCATCTCGGTGACCCAATACCGCAACGAGTCCATGATCATTTGGAGCACGTTCGGGTGGGAGACGTCGAGGGTGTTGCCGGTGCCGGTGTAGTCGACGTAGTTGCGGCCGTCCTTCGGGTCGAGCCGGTAGTAACTCGCGTTGTCGAGCCCTTTGTGGCACAGCGTTGGGCCGAACGCGTTGCCTTCCATCGTGTGGTTGTAGACGACGTCGAGAATCACCTCGATGCCGGCGTCGTGCAAGGTGCGCACCATGTGCTTGAACTCTTGGACTTGCTCGCCGGAGCTCCCCCAAGCGGCGTAGCCGGCATGGGGTGCCAGATAGCCGATCGAGGAGTATCCCCAGTAGTTCGTGAGCCCTCGGTCGAGCAGGAACGTCTCGGGAATGTTGTGGTGGACCGGCAACAACTCGATTGCCGTCACGCCGAGATTGTTGAGGTAGTCAATCACGGCGGGCTGAGCCAGCCCGGCGTAGGTCCCCTTGAGCTCGTCGGGAACCGCCGGATGCATGGCGGTCATGCCCTTGACGTGCGCCTCGTACAGCAGCGTGTCGCGGCGTGGCCGCTTGGGACGACGGTCAACTCCCCAGTCGAAGAAGGGGTTGACCACGACCGACCGTGGCACAAACGGGGCCGAGTCGTTGGTGTCAGCGAGATTTGGATCGCCTGCCTGATGATCAAAGATCGCCCGGTCGAGCGTGACTTCGCCCTCGATCGCCTTGGCGTACGGATCGAGAAGCAGCTTGGATGGATTGAACCGGTGACCCCGCCGCGGGTCCCATGGCCCGTGCGCCCGAAAGCCATATCGCTGGCCGGGGCTTGTGCCCTGGAGGTACCCGTGGTGAACAAAAGCGGTCACATCGGCGAGCTCGACTCGTTCTTCGTTGCCGTCCGCGTCGAACAGGCACAACTCAATCGCCTCAGCGTGCTGTGAGAACACGGCGAAGTTCGTGCCCGAGCCATCCCAAGTGGCGCCGAGCGGGTAGGGCGTACCAGGCCAGATTGATGTCACGTAGAATGAACTCCTGGAGCGGGAAACGAAGCAAGAACGGTACTGGACCTCGCGGTCCAGCGGACTTCTCTCTTCATCGGCCTGTCTGCCCGCTTTTTCAGCTGCGGGCGTGGGTTGTCACAGGCGCCGTAGTTCGACGTCGGTGACGAGGTGGTTTTCGCCCTTGTGCAGAATCAGATTGGCCCGGGATCTGGTCGGCAGAATGTTCTCAACGAGATTGCGTTCGTTGATCGACGTCCAGATGTTGGTGGCCGTTTGCGTTGCCTCCTCGTCGGTGAGCGACGCAAAGCGATGAAAGAACGAGTTGGTGTCACGAAACGCCGTCTCGCGCAGCGTGAAAAACCGTTCGACGTACCACTGCCGCACATGTTCGACCTCGGCGTGCACGTAGATCGAGAAGTCGAAGAAGTCCGACACAAATGCCGGATTGGTCTCGTCGACCGTGCCGGTTTGCAGCACATTGAGGCCTTCGATGATCACGATGTCGGGCTGTCGAACAATGAGTTCTTCGTCGGGAAGGATGTCGTAGGTGAGGTGGGAGTAGATGGGCGCTGAGACTTCCGGCAGGCCTGACTTGATGTCGCGGATGAACTGCAACAAGCGACGGCGGTCGTAACTCTCGGGGAAGCCCTTGCGCTGCATGAGCCCACGCTCTTCGAGCACAGCGTTCGGATACAGAAACCCATCGGTCGTGATGAGATCGACCCGCGGGTGGTCGGGCCAACGGCCGAGCAGAGCCTGGAGCACACGGGCCGTGGTTGATTTTCCGACGGCGACCGAGCCGGCCACACCGATGATGAACGGCACCTTCGCAGGCAACCGGCCGAGAAACGTGTCACTCGCTCGGTAGAGCTCCTGACTTGCCCCGACATGGAGGTTGAGAAGTCGGGAGAGCGGGAGGTAAATCGTCGCAACCTCGTCGAGGCTGAGCTCTACGTTGATGCCGCGGATGCGATCGAGATCAGCCTCACTGAGGCTCAACGGCGTGAACGCTCGAAGGTTCGCCCATTCGGCTGCGCTGAAGCGCATGTACGGCGAGGCAGATGCGGCCCGATCAATCATCGCCGGCTCCATCGGCGTCTGGGGTGATGTCGAGAGGAGGATCCGGAAGTTCTCGATTCGCGATCAGCGGGATGAGTTCAGGAAGTCGGGGCGGAAGGAATGCCTCGGTGCTGGCCACGACGTCAGCGATGGGCCACCATCGAGCATCTCGGAACGCCAGGGCTTCGAGATACTCGAGCCCGGTGGGACGGTTGATCGACATGTCCTTTGTCCACGCAATGTGGATCACTTCGTCCTGCTCGAAGTCATAGCCGCCGAAGCTGAACTCGACGTACTGTGTGAACACGATCGGTCCGACCTCAGCCGAGGCCTGCCCTGCCTCTTCTTGGAGCTCGCGCATGGCGGCATCGGCCGAGGATTCCCCCGGATCAATACCGCCACCGGGAATCTCCCACCACGGCGGCTTGCTGGCGTCGGCCGGATCGACTGCCTGAATCAGAAAGACGTGGGTGGCGGTTCCCGAACTGTCGCAACCGAGCAATATGACGCGCGACGCATGGCGGCGCAGGACGAAGGGCATCCAGAGGTTCTAGCCGACGGTGGTGTCGCGTCCCAGAATTGCGATGACGTGCGCATCGTCTTGGGGTATGCCCGGGTCTGCGGGCATGGGGGCAATTGCGGTCTCAGCCACACCGAGGAGCCTGGCCACTTGGGCCGCATCGGCCTCATAGGTTTCGACGTAATAGATGATGCTGTTGGCGGTCGGCGGAGCATTCTTGGCGCTCAGGGTCACGTAGCCAGCGTCGTCGAGTAGCGAAGTGCCGGCGCCGGCGATGCCGCCGCGCTGGGCGCCGTTTCCGACTCGAGTCGTGACTTCACCGGGAATGCGCAACGTCGCGGTTGTGGTGGTGGGCTCGGTGGTGGTTGTGGTCTCTTCGGCTTCGGTGGTGGTGACCGCAGCAGTGGTTGTGGTGTCGGCAGACACGATGCCGTCGTTGACCGTGCGGAACAGCGCTCGGGCGCCAAAAAGCAGGGCCAAGGCCATCGCCAAGAGGATGGCGGCCAAACCGATTGCGTTCAGTAAGTCGTGACGCTCGATGCGATCAACCACAGCAGGCGAGTTTCGCACCTTTCAACGCATTTGCGTCGGACCCCCGTCGCGAAGTTCTGAACAAAACCAGGACCGCCCCGCCTCGGCTTCACCATGATGGTGAGTGCCAAGCGCGGAGCGGTCTGGTGCTTCTACCCAATGCGACCGTTCCAGCGGACCGGAACGGTCGTGCGGAACGATACTGCCCGTGACTGGGGGTCGTCACAGGTGACCTTCCCTAGTTCGGCGGGAGTGGGTTCGACGTGAGGACTTGCGAGCAGGAATACTGCGGAATGGACTTCAACATCCCCGCCGATATTCAGAAGCTGCTCGATGACCTCGATCAGTTCATCGAAGACGAGATCAAGCCCCTTGAAGCCCAGGACGACAACATTCGGTTCTTCGATCATCGTCGCGAAGACTCGCGGACAGACTGGGAGAGAGACGGGTGGCCAAATGAGGAGTGGGAACAGCTCCTTGGGGAGATGCGGCGCCGGGCGGATGCCGCCGGCTTTTTGAAGTACCACCTGCCCGAACGATTCGGCGGGAGTGATGGGTCCAACTTGGCGATGGCCATCGTGCGCGAGCACCTTGCCGTCAAGGGTCTCGGATTACACAACGACCTACAGAACGAGAGCTCGATCGTCGGGAACTTTCCGACGGTGTTGATGATGGAGAAGTTCGGTAGCCCTGAGCAGCAGAGCTACTGGATCCCGAAGATGCTCGAAGGAACGGCACGCATCGGGTTCGGACTGACCGAGCCGATGGCCGGTACCGACGCCACCCGAATGCAGACCACTGCGTATCGCGACGGCGACGAATGGGTGATCAACGGGGCCAAGCGCTGGAACACCGGCCTCCACCGAGCGACCCACGACTACATCTTCGCCCGTACCTCCGGCAACCCCGGTGAGGCCGAGGGAATCACCTCATTCATCGTCCCGGTCGACACACCGGGTTTCAACGTCGAGTTCATGTGGTGGACCTACAACATGCCAACCGACCACGCCGAGATCACTCTCGACGATGTTCGGGTCAAAGATGCAGACATCCTCGGCGATGAGGGTCGTGGACTCGCCACGGCCCAGCTGTTCGTTCACGAGAACCGCATCCGGCAAGCCGCTTCGAGCCTGGGTGCGGCGCAGTACTGCATCAACGAAGCGGTGAAGTACTCCCGTGAACGCCAGATTCACAATCGCCCACTGTCGGCCAATCAGGCAATCCAGTGGCCGTTGATCGAGTTACACACCGAAGCGGCCATGCTTCGTGAGCTCATCCGTAAGACTGCCTGGGAGCTCGATCATGTCGAGGACGGCACCGAGATCTCGGACAAGGTGGCGATGTGTAACTATCGGGCCAACCGTCTTGTCGGTCAGGCCGCCGATCGAGCGATCCAGACCCACGGCGGCATCGGTTACAGCCGGCACATGCCGTTCGAACACATCTTCCGTCATCACCGTCGCTATCGGATCACCGAAGGTGCTGAAGAGATGCAGATGCGGCGCGTCGGTCAGTTCCTGTTTGGCTATGGCGTCGACAACGAAATGTTCGAGACGCCGTCGTTCGCGAGCCGCTTCAACTCGGTGCAGCGAGGCGGCCCAGCCAGCTGGCTCGACTGACGCTTCTGCGAACTATTCCGGGGCGGCGAGCCGAGCCCGGGTGAGAAATGCAGTGTGAGCCACCATTCGGTGGTCCGGACGCACCGACTGGCCCTCGACGTGCCAATTGCGATGAAGTACTTCCATCGTCTTGCCTTCAACAAAGCCGTGCAACGACAGTGCATCGCGGACCTTGACGGCCTGAGTGATCGACGGGGTGTAGGCGACAAAGACGCCACCGGGCCGCATGCTCACCGCTGCGTGCGGGACCACCTGCCATGGTTCGGGAAGGTCGAGCACCATCCGGTCGATGTCTTCGAGGTCGAGTGGTTCATAGGCGCTGCGAATGTGGAGGTCGTAGCGCTCCATGGCTTCTTCACCCAGGAAGCCGACGATGTTTTTCTCTGCCCGAGCTGCGAAGTCTTCGCGCACTTCATAGCCGGTGACGTGGGCACCGGCGCGAAGCAAGCCCATCGACATGGCTCCAGATCCGATCCCCGACTCAAAGACCCGGTGACCCGGCGCAATGTCAGCCAAGATCAGAATCGGGGCGATGTCTTTCGGATAGATGACCTGTGCGCCGCGGGGCATCGACAACACGTAGTCCTCGAAGCTTGGGCGCATGGCTTGAAACCGCTGCCCTTTGGTGGTGGCGACCGAACAACCTTCCGGCTGGCCGATGAGTGTGTTGTGATCAAGGACCCCCGAGTGCGAGTGGAACGACTCTGTGGCCCCGAGCCGAATGAGGTAGCGGCGACTCTTGGTGTCGGTCAGCAGCACCAGGTCGCCCTCAGCGAGCAGCCCGTGAGGGGGCCGATCGGTGTGCGACAGGTTGTGTGCGGTTGGGCTGGTCATGGTCAGCGTCGTCTCGTCTGGAGCAGTTCGACGGGCACCGGCTCGGCTGCTGCCGCTCGTTGCGAGAGGCGGCAGAAGGCGCACCGGGGCTGGCCGTTTGTATCGCCACTGGTCGGCGACCCGCAGCTCTCGCAGGCTAGGAGTGCTGGGGCACCGTCCGGTGCACCGTCGTTGGATTGCTCGAACAACTCGGCTGCGTCGCGCAGGTAGCCGAAGTAGAACGCCTGCTTCATACCGGGCGACGCCTCTTCGGCCGCGGCGAGAGCATGTTTGTACTCGAGGTGGCGATTGCCGGCGGCCATCGGGCATTCCTCCACCTGGTAGTCGATGCCTCGCAAGACGCAGTAGGCCGCTGTCTCGCGTTCGGAGAGTCGCACAAGCGGTTTCGCCTTCTTGGGAAAGCCATTCTCAGCCGCCAAGACCGGGCGTTGGCGGGCCAGGTAGTCGATCTGCCACTTCATGACGTTGCCGTAGAGCACCGCCGCCTCATCGTCGAGGTTGTGGCCGGTGACCAACACGTCGTAGTCGCCTTCGCGAGCCGCTTTGTCGAAGAGATGGCGTTTCGAGAGCCCACATGCTGAACACGGGGCCCGACCCGTTGCATCAGCCGC
The DNA here is from genome assembly GCA_937976305.1 of uncultured Acidimicrobiales bacterium. Lineage (GTDB taxonomy): Bacteria > Actinomycetota > Acidimicrobiia > Acidimicrobiales > SZUA-35 > CALEWY01. Next base: position 13,235 of record CALJSB010000071.1, on the reverse strand, counting down.
AGTCGGAACGTCGTAGTCGTACTCCGAGCGCAGATCGATATGCGTCAGCGTCGTGGTAGACCGCTCCCCACGGGGTTCGAGAAACGTCGACACGAAGTTCTGTACGTAGGTTCCGGAGACATCTGAGTAGTCGCCGATACCAAGACCGACGTAGAGGCCGTCAACGTCGTAGCCGAGCTCGAGGAGAATGTCCCACAGCGCAAGGCTGTCTTTGCCACCCGAGACGGCCACGAGCAAACGATCGCCCGGGGCTGCCATGTCGAACTCTTTGATGGTGCGAGCCACCTGCTCTCTGCAGTACCGGAGAAAATGGTCGGCGCAGAAGTTCGCGTTGTGGCGCCGAATGTCGATGACGCCGGGGGCGCGACAGACCCGGCACTTCACGGCGTGGTCACGTTCGTCATGTCAGCCGCCGGAGATGACCGGGCGAATCTCGACCTCGGCGTCGTCTGGCAGCACCGCATCACCGGGGACCAAGGTCCCATCTCGAATGACGAGCACCGATTCGCGCTGCAGATCGAGCTTCTTCAGCAGCTTCACCACCGACATCGGGCCGTCGAAAATCAGATCCTTCGACGGGTTGCGCAGCTTGACCAGCATCGGGTGCTTGCTTCAGACAGAGGTTCGGCGACTGTTGCGCCGGGAGACCCGTGTGGCCTTGCGGTAGGCCCGGGCTGCATCTCGCAGTTCGACTCGGGCCGCGGCCTTGGCCATCTTCTTGGACGACTTGGCTTCGGTCTTGGCTGATTTGGCCAACCTCTTGGACGACTTCTTGGAAGACTTCGCTGCCTTCTTCGCCGTCTTCAGATCTTTCTTGTCGAGCTTCTTGTCGATCTTGGTTTGTTTGATCTGCTGTTTGTGGGTGATCGGAAGATGCTCGATGAGGATCTTGTCGCCTGGCTTGGTGTTGGAGAGGTCGATGGTCTCGCGCCGGCCCGTCTGGCTGCTGATGAAGCGCCATAGAGCCATGGCTCCCGAGGTGAAGACCCAGCTGCGAGCGGGGCCACCTACGACCTTTGAAACACCGAATGTGAGAAGCCGCTGCAGCATCAGAGGCGGCGGATCTCGAGAACCGTGCTCTTCTTGCGTCCGGCGTTGCGGCCGATGACGTAGATGATCAGAAGCAAAATAGCAGCTACCGCGCCACCACCGATGGCGACCTTTTTCTTGCTGTCGTCCTTGACGGTGTCGACTTGGCCCTGCACATCGCGGAACTTTGCCTCGATGTCGGACGGTGAGATCTTTTCGGTATCGGTCATGAGAGAACTCGCTTCTTGGCCCGGTTGAACAACAGCACGATCATGCCCGCAAGCAAGAGCAAGACCACGATCGCGACGAGATAGGGCACCATGGATCCCCAGCTGCCGCCTTGGAACGAGTCGCCCGTTTCGGTCTGCATGAGGCGGAGAACGCCGAGACCGAGGAAGAACATCCCGAGGAAGACAAACACCGATCCGGCCATACCGAGGCCGAGGTACTTGCCGAGTGCCTTGAGCGGCTCGACGGTTTCCTGTTTGGCGTAGCCGACCAGCATCTTTTGGAGATCCTGGGCTTCGTCCATGGGGTTCTGTTTTGCCACCATCCAGCCTTTCGAATTGGGCCAGTCGAACTCACGCGGGCGATCCACCCGACGGTTCGGCAGTGTAGGCCAGGGCAATACCGTTTTGGCGAGGTTTCCTCAGTCGCCGGACAGACCGAATGTCATCATCTCGACCACGCCATCGAGCATGTCGTCGAGCTTGGTCAGCCGTTCGTCTGGACTCGTTGCCGCAAGCAGTGTGTATCGGTCCATGTCGGACAGCGGCGCTTGGGCCGCCAACGCGAAGCTGGCCATGCTGGGGTCTGGAGGGACGACGGGGTCGCTGATCATCGATTGGCCCAATTTGGTCGCCAGGTCGGCACACGTTGCAAACTTGGCGACGACACTGTTGATGTGTTGTTCGGTGTGATCGGTGCCCGCGGCGTCGTCGAGTTCGCGGATCTCGGCCATCGGGTACGGATCGTCTTCGAGCCACTCAAGGACCTCGAAGCGTCGTGTTCCGACACAGACCATTCCCCAGCGTCCGTCCGGGTACTCCTCAGATTCGAGCACCTGAGCGATGGTGCCGACGCTGCTGCGGACATCGTCGCCGCCAACCTCCCAGCCTCGCTCGATGAGCACCACGCCGAACTCGGGCGGCTGGTCGACGACCTGAAAGGTGATGACATCGTGGGCGAGCGCCCGATAGCGCGGCTCAAAGACGTGGAGCGGCAGCACCTGCGTCGGCAACAGCACCGAACCCAGAGGAAATTGCGGCATCTTCGTGGTGCTCGCGCTCATCTGGCGGGTGCAGTGGGCTCGGGGTCGAGATCGTCGATCACCGGTCCCGTCGGGAATGTTGCCAACCCATCCACGAATGGCTCCTGCAGAGACCGCAGCTCCTCATTGAGGCCGGCCAGCTCGCCGTTGGCCACGTAGGTGAAACGGACGGCCGAGCCAGGCTGAGTAGGTGAGGTGACGAAGCCCGACAAGGCCGTGACGCCGTTGAGCGTGCCGGTCTTGGCGAAGACCTGACCATTCGCTGGTGACTCCAGATGGCGCCTTGCCAGACTCCCCCGGCGGCCGCCGACGCTCAAGGATTGGGCGAAGTCGGAGTCGGGGCCAGCGAGGTCGAGCACATCGCTCAGCAGGCGGCACGTCAACCGATTCGATTCGGCGAGACCCGAGCCGTCGTCAATGACCACGTTGGTTGTGTCGAGCTCGAGAGCCGGGTCGGACAAGATGTCGAGCATTGCATCGGCACCGGCCCGGGTCGACCCGAGTCCCGTGGCGTCCCGGCCGAGATGCTTCACCAGAATCTCGGCTCCGTAATTGTTGCTGTAGCTGTTGACGTGGGTGATGACTTCGGTGAGGACAGGTGAGCTCACGCTGGCAATCTCATTCGCCGATGCGGGGGCAACACCCGAGGCAGTTCCACCAACACGCACACCTCGCTCGCTGAGCAGCGCACTCAATACGTTGGCCGCTTGCACCGGAGGATCCGTGGTGGGTGCCCGGTTGATCGAGCTGCCGAAGTCTGTTGGCCACTCGACGTGACCTTCGTTCACAGCAAGAGCAGAGAGCGGTCCAGATTGTCGCTGGTCGATCAGTCGCTGAGCCCAGGGGCCGGCTCGCACGTCGTCGAAGTAGGACTCGTCACCAACGATCGTGCCGTTGATGCCGGTGATCCCGAAGGCGACCACGGCATCGGCGAGATCTTCGAGCCGGGTGTGAAAGCGCCCGGACTGCTCTTCGTACTGCGAGCGCCACGCTTCGGTCGACAAGAACGGATCGCCACCGCCGACCAGATAGAGGTCGCCGGTGAGCACGCCGTCGGTGACGGTGCCATCGATCTGGACCGTGGTGACAAAGCGGTGTTCGGCCCCCAACTGTTGGAGTGCAGCGAAGGTGGTGAGGAGCTTCTGGTTCGAGGCCGGAACGAGCGGAATGTCAACCCCGACTTCTTCGATGGTTCTGCCGTCTGCTTGCACCGTGAGACAGGACGCGAAAGAGGAGGAGCCATCGACGATGGTCTGCACCGTCGGGGTCAGTGCGGCGTCGATGACCGGAGCCCGCAACGTTTCGGGGATACGTCGAGCTGACAGAATCGGCGTGCCCAAATCGCGCTCGTAGGACACCGGTGTGGTGCTCACCGTGTCGGTGTCGGCCAGCTTCGCGGTTTGCCACGCGGCGACTGCCACGACGACAACGATCACCAGGGGCAACCAGCGCCGGAGGAATGTGGCGGGGCTCATGCGGCGCGGCTCATATGGTTGGGAGATTAGCCGTGCAGGTACCGCTGATAGCGCCACATCTGTTCGAGAGCGGTCACGGCCCGGTTCGCCGAGCCGTAACAGAGTCGGCCTGATTCGCGGACCGCGGCCGGGCCGGGGTTGTCGGGGTCGGCGGAGCCGAGCTCTGTTGCGGTGAGAATCGGCTTCCCGGTGGCCTGGGAGATCTCGGCCGCCGCCGTTGCGAATCGACGATCCTGCCGCTCGTGGTACTCGACGATTCGTTCGAGGCCGTGGTCGGGGTAAAAGCGCCCCTCCTTCATCATCCGTGCCTGGTTCGACTGAATACCGAGCCCCAGATACACAATGGCGTCGACCTCGTCGTGGGTGGCGATGGTTTCCATGACCTCGGGAATGGTGTCGCGAGTCTCGCCGCCTGCCATGTCGACCGGGTTGTTCTTGCTCCAGCGAGGAGGCAGCTTCTCGTCGATGGCGGCGAGCAGGTCGTCTGGCAACGCAACGAGCTCGAGTTCGCTGGAGTGAATGGCGTCGGCAGTGACGACGCCCCATCCGCCCGCCGTGGTCACGACAACCACCCGGTTGCCTTTCGGAAGCGGCTGGGTGGCGAAGCTGGCGGCAGCCTCGAAGCCTTCTTCGACGGTCAGTGATCGGATCACCCCGGCTTGGCGCATGGCTCCGTCGAACACCCGATCGTCGCTGGCCAAGCTCCCTGTGTGGCTGGCTGCGGCTCGCGCTCCCCCGGCGGTAGCGCCGCCCTTGACCACAACAAGTGGCATCGACGGAGTAATCGCACGCATGCGCTCGTAGAAATCTCGACCGTCAGCGATGCCCTCGACATACGCAAGGCCAACAGCCGTTTCTGCGTCGCTGGCGTAGTAGTCAAGGAAGTCCGGCACCGTCGTTGACGCGGCATTGCCGGCGCTCACTGCTCGGCTAATGCCAACACCCGTTTGCCGAGACCAGTTCAGGAACGACGAAACAAAGTTGCCTGATTGGCTGGCGACACCGATTCGGCCGGCTGGAGGGAACGGGGCCACGATCTGGGCGCAGAGGTTTGCCGGGGTCGACACGACGCCCTGTCCGTTTGGCCCGGCAAGCAAGATGTCGAGTTCATCGGCGAGAGCGACGAGCTCGGCTTGGGCCGCGATCCCGTCGTCTCCAGCTTCTGCGTATCCGGCGGAGGTGAGAAAGGCAGCCTTGATGCCCTTGCGTCCGCAGGCCGTCAAGAGTTCGAGGTTGGTCGATGCAGGTGTGCACACAAACACGAGATCGATCTCGCCTTCGGGCAAGTCGTCGATGGAGGTTGCGCACTGGATGCCGAGCACGTCGGCGCCGTCTCGGTTGGTGGCGAACACCTTGCCTTCGTACCCCGAGGCCAGGATGTTGTGCAGGCTCACGAAGCCAAACTTGCCCGGGTGGGTCGAGGCACCGGCCACGACGATGCCTCGGGGGTTGAACAACGCATCGAAGTGTTGGGGCGAGGTGGCGGTCATGCTGCCACCTCCACGAGCGCATCAACAGCGATGGGTTTGCCATCGACGATCAACACCGGGTTGAGGTCGATTGCGGCAATGTCGGGTTCGGCGACGGCGACAGACGAGAGCCCGACGAGGAGGGCGACAAGCGCGTCGCGATCGACGGCCGGCGACCCTCGGAACGCACCGAGCAAATCGCTGGTGCGGAGCTCGTCGATCATGGAGTGGGCGTCACGCTCGGTGATCGGGGCGAGCCGGATCGACACGTCGGCGATGGCTTCAGCAAGAATGCCGCCCACGCCGAGCAAAACGGTTGTGCCGAACTGCGGATCGGTTGACACCCCACAAATGAACTCGCGGTTCGACGACACCATTGGCGCAACCAACACGCTGACCTCGCCATCTTCTGGCGTTGCGGCTTCGAGTAGTTCGTCGGCCGCCCGTCGCAGTGAGTCTGTGTCGCTGAGGCCGAGACGAACGAGGCCTCGCTCGGTTTTGTGGGCGATGGCATCACCGTTGAGTTTGGCTACCACCGGATACCCAAGCTCATCACCTGCCGCGGCGGCGCTGTCGGCCGTGTCGCAGGTCCGCTCGTCGAGGAACGGAACACCGTGGGGAGCGAGGAGCGCCTTTGAGGCCGCTTCAGAAAGAGTTGTCACGGCGTGAACTCTAGGGCTCGAGCGCTGATCGCATGAAGGCCTTGAGGTGGACAAACCGTGCTTCGAGTGATTCGACGCTGAACGGATCGCGATCGAGCAATCCGAGAACCATGTTGTGATCGGAAAAATAGGTGAGCAATGCGCTGTAGCCGGTGATGACGAGTTGCTCGGCGTCTTGGCGCTTGAACGTGCCTCGATCCATTTCGCGTTCGAAGAAGGCGACTGATCGGAGAAAAAATGGCCGCAGTGCGGTGCCCAGGTTGTAGCCGAGCCGATCGTCGTCGCTGAGGGCCTCGCGTCGCACGATTGTCACAACGGCGGGGTTGAGCCGAAAGAACTCGAACGTCACCTCAAGAACCCAGTCGACCAGATCCCAACCGTTCAGGTCCTTGCCGAGCGCCTCTTCGATTCGCACACCCCAATCGGCGAGGGCTTGTTCGAGCACCTCTCGGTAGATCGCTTCCTTGTTCGGGAAGTAGTGCAGCAGGCTGGGTCGACGGATACCGACTCCTGCCGCGATGTCGTTGAGTGAGGTGCCCTCAAAGCCCTGGTTGGCAAAGCACGCACGAGCTTCCTGGAGGAGCAGATCCTTGGTGCTGAGTTCGGGCACGGCGTGAGCCTAGTGCTGACGGCGTGAGCCTCGTGCTGTGGTACCGAACGGCCGTTGGTTCGCTAGCTTCGAGACATGGAGATCATTGCCGCCCTGTTCATGGATGACATCGAGCTGCGCTCGGTTCCCGGTCCGTCGACTCGCATCGATCTCGGGGGCATCCAATTCTCGGCTCCTGCCCCCGGGCCGACGCCGGTCACCGTGGCCCCCCATCTCGTCGTGTTGGTATGGAACCCGCCAGAGGGCAACTCGCTGGCAGCCCTCGAAGTTGTCTTCCATCCTCTCGGTGTTGATCCGGCCGATGGCGCAGATCCTCTCGCTCGGAACGTGCAGCCGCTCGAGATCGAGCCGTCGAAGTTCAACTACCGATTGGTCCGGGCCGAGCTCCCGTTCGACGACTACGGCACGGTGATGGCGCACTGCCGGATCGACCAAGGGCCGACTCGTATCGTCCCCTACACCCTGCTTCCCCCGGTCGAGTAGCCGTGCCTTCTACCGCGGCGGGCCTGTCCACCCACCCTGACCCTGCGGTCGCCACCGGCGAAGCGGTCGGTTCGGTTGTCGAGCGAATCGGTGCGGGTGTCGACCTTGCGGTCGTGTTCGTGTCCGGGTCGACCATCGCAGCTCTCGATGACGTTCTCGATGCCGTTCACCAACTCCTGAGGCCAACGATCATCATCGGGTGCACTGCGGCCGGCGTGCTCGGCGGGTCAGAGGAGGTCGAGTCGGGGGCTGGTCTTTCCATTTGGGGAGGTCGTCTTCCGGACGCGATGGATGTCGCTTCGTTGCGTCCGATTGAAATCAACGCAACAGACATGCTACTCGGCTTGCCGTCGCTCAGCGAAGACGATGCCGTTCTTCTGTTGGCCGACCCCTTCACGTTCCCGGTCGATCAACTGCTCGCAGAGCTCGAAATCGCTGCACCTGGCGTTCCCGTCATCGGTGGCTTGGCTTCCGCAGGCCGAGCGCCCGAGCACAACCGCCTTTTTGTGGGGGCACCCGGTCAGCTGGCCATCAGAACTGCTGGAGCCGTCGGGTTGGTGCTGCCCGCATCGCTGTTGCAGCTGACGGTGAGCCAAGGCTGCCGTCCAATTGGCGAGCCGTGGGTCGTCACAAAAGGTGCTGGCAATCTCATCACCGAGCTCGCAGGCAAGCCGGCGCTCGAACGGCTCACCAGCATGATCGAAGAGCTGTCCCCTGAAGAGCGGATGCTGGCTTCGCAAGGTCTGCACTGCGGGTTTGTGGCCCGCGAAACACGAGACGACTTCAACACCGGCGACTTCCTCATCCGGGGCGTTCTCGGGGCCGATCGCTCCACGGGTGTCGTCGCTGTCGGAGCCACCGTTGAGGTCGGTGACGTCGTGCAGTTCCAGGTTCGCGATGCAGCTTCTGCGACCGCGGAACTCTCCCGATTGCTCCCCGATCAGGCCGACGGCGCCATCGTCTTCACCTGCAACGGGCGCGGTAGTCATCTGTTCGAGGTTCCGAGTCACGATGCAGCGATGATCGCAGAGGTCGCAGGTGGCGGGGTTGCCGGCATGTTCTGCGCTGGCGAACTCGGCCCCGTTGGGGCCATGAACGCCATGCACGGGTTCACCGCTTCGGTGCTGTGGTGGCGATAACGTTTCACCTTCGAAGCCGATCTAGGGGTAGAACACGTGGCTGAAAATACCGTCGACAGCGATCTCGAACGACGCGGCATCAATGTCGTGCGAGCGCTCGGTATGGATGGGCCGCATGCGGCCAAGTCGGGCCACCAGGGCACCGCCATGGCGCTCGCCCCGCTGGCCCACGTCTTGTACTCACGGGTCATGAAATACGACGCCACTGACCCAACATGGGACGATCGCGATCGGCTCGTGCTGTCGGCCGGTCACGTGTCAATCCTGCTCTACTCGATGCTCTATCTCACCGGTCACGGTCTCGAGCTCGACGACCTCAAGGACTTCCGCCAGTGGGACTCACTCACACCCGGGCACCCCGAGGTCGGACACACCGCTGGTGTCGAGGTAACGACCGGCCCGCTTGGTCAGGGTCTTGCCAACGCCGTCGGCCTCGCGATCGCGGAGCGAGCACAACGAGCTGAGTTCGGTGACGAGCTGTGCGACCACTTCACCTACGCCATCGCTGGCGACGGCTGCCTGCAGGAGGGCGTCAGCCACGAGGCTGCTTCGCTCGCCGGCCACCTCGGCCTCGGGCGGCTCGTCGTGATCTACGACGACAACAAAATCACCATCGATGGGCGCATCGATCTCTCGTACTCCGACGACGTGGCTGGCCGGTTCGCGGCCTACGGCTGGGACGTCAACGACATCGGCGAGAAGTCTGAAGACCTCGACGCGCTCGAAGAAGCCATCACCCGGGCCAAGGGTGTCACTGACAAACCATCACTGGTGATCGTGCAGAGCAAGGTTGGCTACCCCTCCCCTGACTTCACCGACAATTACAAGGCCCACGGCAACCCGTTCGACGACGACTCGATCCGAGCGACCAAAGAAGTCATGGGCCTGCCAGACGAGCCGTTTCATGTGCCAGACGATGTGCTTGCGCACTACCGAGACGCTGGTCAGCGGGGCGCCGACGAACGAACCGCCTGGACCTCACGACTCGAGAGCTCCGACCACGCTGCGACCTGGGCCGCTCGCCGCGACCCCGCCGGCGTCGCCGGTTGGGTTGAAGCGCTGCCAACGTTTGAGACCGGCGACTCGATCGCCACTCGCAAGGCCAACCAGGCGGTTCTCACCGCACTCGAGGAGTCGCTCGGCGGCATCATGGGCGGCTCGGCCGACCTCACGGGCTCCAACGGCGTCGCCCTCGGCGGCGGCGTGCAATCGGCTGACGATCCCGGCGGGCGTCAGATCTTCTTCGGTGTTCGTGAACACGGGATGGGATCGGCCATCGTCGGCATGGCGCTGCACGGTGGCGTCATCCCGCTCGGCGCCACGTTCCTGGTCTTCAGCGACTACATGCGTCCGGCCGTCCGTCTCGCTGCTCTGTCGCACGCCAAGTGCATCTTCGTCTGGAGCCACGATTCGGTCGGAGTCGGCGAAGACGGCCCGACACACCAGCCGGTCGAACAGGTCATGAGCCTTCGTGCCATCCCTGGGTTACGCGTCATCCGCCCTGGCGATGCCACTGAGACTGCTGGTGCCTGGCGTCTCGCCCTCGAAGGCGACGGCCCAACCGCCATCATTCTCAGCCGACAGAATCTGCCCGTTCTGGCGACGACCAGCAGCGAGTCGGTGCTCGACGGCGCCTACGTCGTTGTCGACAACGACGATCCAGATGTCGTGCTCATCGGCACGGGCAGCGAGCTCAGCCTGTGCGTTGATTCAGCCGCCAAGCTGGCCGAAGGCGGCGTTGCCGCCCGAGTGGTGTCGATGCCCTGCTGGGATGCCTTCGAAGCGTTGTCGCTCGAGGAGCAAGATGCGATTCTGCCTCCCGAGCTCCCCACGGTGTCGGTCGAGGCCGGTGTCACCCTCGGGTGGGATCGCTACGCCGACCTGCCCGTTGGCATCGATCGTTTCGGAGCTTCGGCACCGGGCAGCCTGGTCCTCGAAGAACTCGGTATGAGCGTCGACAACGTCGTCAGCGCGGCGCAGGAACTCCTCGCCGTCGTCGACGGTTAGAGACTGCGTACATCACATCCACCACCCGCTACCACTATCAGGAGCACCACCCTCATGGGACGACTACACGATCTCCACAGCGAACAAGGCCAGAGCCCGTGGCTCGACAATCTTCGTCGGGGTTGGATGACCACCGGCGAACTCCAGACCTGGCTCGACAAGGGTGTGCGCGGCCTCACGTCGAACCCATCGATCTTCGCCAACGCCATGATGCAGACCGACGACTACGACGCCGAGCTCGAAACCCTCGCCAAGGCAGGCACCTCCATCGAAGATGCCTACTGGGAGCTCGTTGTCGGCGACATTCGTCAGGCGCTCGCCCTGCTCACACCGGTGCACGAGGCGTCCGGTGGTGAGGACGGTTACGTCTCGGTAGAGGTGTCGCCAGAGCTGGCCCACGACGAGGCAGCCACGGTGGCTGCAGCCCGTGAACTCGACGATCGTATTGAGGCACCAAATCTCTACATCAAGGTTCCGGCCACGGTTGAGGGTGTGCCCGCAATCAAGACACTCATCGGCGAAGGTCGTTCGATCAACGTCACGCTCATCTTCAGCCTCGACCGCTATCGCGATGTCATGGAGGCCTACCTCAGCGGTCTCGAAGCTCGCCTCGCCGATGCCGGCGACGACACCGACCTGTCGACCATCTCCTCGGTGGCATCGTTCTTTATCAGCCGGGTCGACGTCGAAGTCGACCGCCGGCTCGACGAGATCGGTACCGAGACTGCCCTTGCGCTCAAGGGCAAGGCCGCGGTGGCCCAAGGCCAGATTGCGTACCAGATCTTCACCGAGACCTTCTCCGGCGATCGTTGGGATGCGCTGGCGGCCAAGGGAGCCCGATTCCAGCGCCCGTTGTGGGCATCGACGTCAACGAAGAACCCCGAATACTCCGACACGCTCTATGTCGACACACTCATCGGCCCGAATACGGTCAACACGCTCCCCGAGAAGACGCTTGTTGCCTTCGATGAGGGCGGCACTGTCGCTCGCACGGTTGATGCCGACTACGCGGACGCTCACGATGTCGTCGCTCAGCTCGGTGCGCTTGGGATCGATCTCGAAGAAGTGGCACTGAAGCTTGAGACCGAAGGTGTCGCCGGCTTTGCCAAGAGCTTCGTCGACGTGCTCGACACGCTCGGGACACGGGCCGCCGAATTCACGTCCTGATGGATCTCTATAGGGCCATGACCGGCACGCCGTCGTGTCGGTACTTCACCGATGAAGACGTGCCGCACGAGACGCTTCATCGTGTGCTCGACCATGCTCGCTTCGCATCGAGCGGCGGCAATCGCCAGGGTTGGCGAATCATGGTGCTGACCGATCCCGACCGGCGACGCCAGATTGCCGACCTCCACCGCAAGCAATGGGACCCGTACTTCGTCAACGCACTCGAAGGCGCCGTCGGCTACCAGGGCGATGGTTCGGGAACCAAGATGGAGCATGGCACCGCAGCCGCTGAGAAGCGGCTGCGCCGCACCGATGACTTTGCCAAGGTGCTCCACGAGGTGCCGGTGTTGCTCGTCGCCTACGTCGAGCTGGCCACCCTGGCGGTGACCGATCAGCATCTCGATCGCTTGAGCGTGGTTGGTGGCGGCTCGCTCTACACCTTGGTCCAGAACATCCTGCTCGGTTGTACGGCTGAGGGGCTCGGCACAGCGCTGACGACCTTGCTGGCCGCCGAACAGCCTGCGGTCGACGCTGCGCTCGGTGTTCCTGATGGTTATGCGCTCGGGGCATTGATCGCCGTTGGATGGCCTGTCGAGGGAAAGCAGTACACCAAGCTGACCCGCAAGCCGGTTGAAGAAATCGCATTCCACAACGAATGGGGACAGGGCTTCGGTTCAGCCCACTAATCTCCGTCTGTGCCTTACTCGCTCGGTCTCGATCTTGGGACGACCAGCAGTGCGGTTGCCATCAACACCGAGGGCAACGTACGAATGTTCTCGCGATCGCACCAGGATCTTGTTGTCCCCTCGGTGCTCCATCTCGATTCGGCAGGTGCCTTCACGGTCGGCGAGGCGGCGGAGCGTCGTGCGCTCGAGGATCCCGCTGGAGTTGCGCGGGAGTTCAAGCGTCGATTCGGTGACCCGCAACCGCTGATCCTCAACGGCTCGCCCGTAGCCGCCAACGATCTCACCTCACGGCTGGCCAGCTACCTGGTTGACCAGGTTGCAGAAGACATGGGAGCGCCGCCCCAGCAGATCGTCGTTTCGCATCCGGCCAACTGGGGTGACTACAAAGTGTCGCTGTTGGGCGACACCCTCACCCACTCGTCGCTGCCACCGCACCGGCTCATCACCGAACCTGAAGCGGCCGCCATCCATGATGCAAAGCAGGAAGAGTTGGCCCCGGGCACGACGATTGCGGTGTACGACCTCGGCGGCGGAACCTTCGACGTCGCGTTGCTACGCAAACTGGACGCCGGGTGGGAAATCGTCGGCCAGCCGAGCGGTATCGAGCGGCTCGGTGGCGTCGATTTCGACACCGCCGTGCTCCATCACGTTGTGACCTCGCTCGACATTGACCTCACCAGCTTCGACGCCGCCGACTTGCCGGCCCGGCAAGCAATGATGCGGCTTCGCGATGAGTGTCGGTCCGCCAAGCACGCCCTTTCGTCCGACACCTCGACCTCGATTCCTGTCTTGCTGCCCGGGTATTCAGAATCGGTACGGATCACCCGTGCAGAGTTCGAGCGCCTGATCGCACCGGCTGTTTCGCGAACGCTCGAGGTGTTCGACGTGATGGTCGATGCCGCCCCCATCTCGGTGAGTGAGATCGACAGGGTGTTGCTCGTTGGCGGCTCGAGCCAGATCCCGTTTGTGTCGCAGAAGGTGGCCAACCACACGATGAGGCCCATCGCAAGCGACCGGCACCCCAAACACGCCATCGCCCTCGGCGCAGCAGCGAGTCTGGCCGGACCGACGACCCATCGGGCCGAGCCGCTCGTGGTTGTCGACGCGCCTGAGCTGCCGACCCCGCCCACTCCGCCAGACGAACTCCAGACGGGCGCCCGTGGTGATCGAGTGTCGCTCGCCGAGATGTATGAGTTGCCACACATCTCCGAGGGGCCGCTACCAGAGTTTCTGACCAA
>CALJSB010000070.1 GCA_937976305.1 uncultured Acidimicrobiales bacterium | reverse complement strand
GAGATGTGTATGCCTGGTGACAACACTGAGATGTCGGTTGAGTTGATCAACCCGATCGCGATGGATGAGGGCTTGCGTTTCGCTATTCGTGAGGGTGGCCGCACTGTTGGTGCTGGCCGTGTCACAAAGATCGTCAAGTAGTCACTTCTGCTCACCGGCAAGCCAATTTGCTCCTCGCCGTCACGTTCGCCCTGGTCTACCCTCAAGGGCCAACAGGGGCAGACGAAGGGCTTTAGCTGTGCTTAGAAAACTACTGATCGCGTTTGTGGTCGGACTTACATTCCTCGGCGTGCAACCGCCGACTCCTGCGTCGTCACAGACGCTGCAGGCCACGGACTGTCCGGAGATCACCGATTCAATCACTCGGTTGTATTCGGCGTACTTCCTGCGTGCACCAGACCAGGCTGGTTTCGACTTCTGGGTCTCGCAGTCCATGGCGGGCGGACACAACCTCGACTCAATGTCGGACTTCTTCTCGATCAGCACTGAGTTTCAGACTCGGTACGGCACGCTCACGAACGATCAGTTCGTCGACCTGATCTACCGCAACATCCTGGGTCGCCCAGGTGAGCCTGCTGGCCGTGCCTTCTGGCTCGGCGAGCTCAACTCAGGTAACCGCACCCGCGGCAACGTGATGATCAACTTCAGCGAGAGCTCCGAATACGTCGCTCGTTCGCAGACCTTCACGCCGCTCGCCGGCAACCTGAACTGGTACCCCGCTGGCACGACCTACGAGTGCGGCGACGGACCGGGCGAGGTCTCGATCGACCCGAATCGTTTCTACGACATCGCGATCTCGAACCCGACCAACAGTCCACAGGACTTCTCGGTTGACTCGATCATCAATGGCCGTACCCAGAACGAGATCTCGGGAACGGTTCCTGCTCTTAATACCAGGGCCTTCTTCAACAGCGACCCCGTCAGCAACTTCGGAAACTTCCCGTTGCGGATCACGGTGCCTGTTGGCGTCAAGTGGATGGTCGTCAGCTCAGCAACACCGCTGCCCGAAGACCGCAGCGGCTGGTGATCTCCTTGGCCATACCGCAGCGGTAGGGCCCTACAAGTAGACCGAACGCACGAGCGTTCGTGAAGTCGAGATGAAGTCGGTCTGTGCTCAGAGCACAGGCCGACTACTCTCGTTTTCGGCTGGTGTTTCGCCAGTCGGCCACAGCCCAAACGAGCACTCGAGGTGCGTCCCCAAGGTGTCTACTTCTCGCCAGCCAGCGGTGTCGAACAAGAACGACACAGATAAGAACGACATCGACAGTCTGATCGAAGACGCGCAAGGGGGCGATCACCGAGCCTTCGAAGAGATCGTCCGCCGCACCTACTCCGAGACCTACACGCTGGCCTTTCGACTCACCGGCGACGAAGAGGATGCGCGCGATGTCGTGCAGGAGACCTACCTGCGGGTGCACAAGGGTCTCAACAAGTTTCGAGGCGATTCGCAGTTCAGCACGTGGCTCCATCGGATCACTGCGAATTGCGCCAACACCTTTCTCGGTCGGCGCATCCGGCACAAGACCGACCCGCTGCCTCAAGACGTGACCCTCGTTGATGAGAGCCCGCATCGTGATCCGGCCCATCGGGCTGATGTCGGCGACCTGCGCAAGCACATCACCGAAGCCATTCGTCACTTGCCGCCAAAGCTGCGTGCGGTCGTCGTGTTGCGAGACATCTACGACTTGCCCCACGAGGCCATCGCAGACGAGCTCGGCATTTCGGAGTCGGCGGCCAAAGTCCGGTTGCACCGGGCTCGCAAACGGCTGCGCGAAAAGTTGTATCCGCTCGACGAAACGATCGCCGTCGAAGACGAGGTGCGTGACCTTGCCGGCTGACCTCTCGACCGCAGACTTCTCGGTGTCCAGCACCTCGCCTGAAGAAGCCAATCAACCGTGTGCGCAGATCAGCTTGTCGATCGCAGCGGCGGTCGAACCGTCAGAGATTTTGCCTCCCGAGGTCGCTCGTCACATCGAGCAGTGCTTGCGATGCCAGGCCGACGTGGTGCGTCACCGCCGGATCCATCGAACGATGGCCAGCATGTCCGACGACGTGATCGTTCCCGGCGACGAAGCGGTCGAAAACCTGCTCGAGGCACTCCGGCCGGGAGCCACTGTGCACCGCATCCACGAGCCGAGTCGGCGCAAGGCATACCTCAGCGGAATCGCCGCTGCGGCGACTGCTGGCGCAGCCGGAGCTCTCGTCATTGCCTCCCGATTGTCACGCACTCGGTTGGCCAGCTGAGCAACTGCAGCCGAACAGCACAGACATGCTGCTAGCCTCGACCCGTCCAAAGGGCACTAGCTCAATTGGTAGAGCACCGGTCTCCAAAACCGGGGGTTGGGGGTTCGAGTCCCTCGTGCCCTGCCCTGAAATTCTCCGTCGTACGTCCACGCTTTCCTGAGGCAACCGATCCATGGCAATGAACCGCGAGCAGCGGCGATACCTGCAACGTCAGGGACAAATCGATGACGAGGGCAATCCAGTACGGACGCCCCGTGAGAATCGTCCTGCGTCAAAAGCTGAGTCGGTCACCCCCGGCCAATATGTACGCGAGGTCCGTTCGGAGCTGCGTCGAGTCAACTGGCCGACCCGCAACGACGTTGTTCGATACACGATTGTGGTCTTGATCACGGTCATCTTTTTGACCGCCTTTGTGGCGGCATCCGACTACATCTTCGGTGAAGGTGTCATCCGTCTTCTGAGGCTTGCCGACAATGGGTAGCGATGTGACCAGTTCTGAGACCGTCGAGACCGACGGCGACAACCCGATCGAGCCTGAGAGCTCGGTCGAGGCTGAGCCGGTTGAGGCAGAGGCCGCATCCGATGATGCGCCAGCTGAAGCTGTTGCCGACGCTGAGGTTGCTGCCGACGAGCCGGCCGAAGACGCCGCGCCCGCCACCGATGAGCCTGCTGCTGGCGACGAAGCCGGTGCCGGGGACAGTGCCGAAGGTGCCGACGCTGAAGATGCCGAGGGTGCTGAAGAGGCTGCGCCTGCGCCCAAGGTGCAGTCGCCCTACGACAAGCCAGGCCGTTGGTACGTGCTCCACACCCAGTCGGGGTACGAGAAGAAGGTCAAGTCAAACATCGAGGCCCGCACTGGCTCGATGAACATGGAAGAACGGATCTACGAAGTCGTCATCCCGATGGAAGACGTCGTCGAGTTCAAGAACGGCAAGAAGGTTGTCGTTCAGAAGAAGGTCTTCCCCGGCTACCTGCTTTGTCGCATGCGGCTTGACGATGACTCGTGGTTTGTTGTGCGCAACACGCCGGGCGTCACCGGTTTCGTTGGTGCCGGCAACAAGCCGTCGCCCCTGCCTCGCAAAGATGTCGAAGGCTTCCTCAGTGTCAAAGAGGAAGGCGAAGATCCGGCACGCAAGGGCCGTCCCCGCCTCGAATACGAGATGGGCGAGACCGTGCGAGTCAAGGAAGGTCCCTTTGCGGACTTCCAGGGTGAGATCGTTGAGATCAACGAGGATCAGCTCAAGGTCAAGGTGTTGGTCAACATCTTCGGCCGCGAGACCCCCGTCGAACTCGAGTTTGCACAGGTCGGCAAGCTCTAACAACGGCATCCCGTGCCTCGAATCGAACAACGGGTCGTTGTGCCGGTTCCGGCTGCTGATGCCTTTGCGCTCTCGCAGAGCCAGGGGGAGGTCCGTTATGCCTGGGACCCATTCGTCGCGAGCCAGCAGCTTCTCCACGGGGCGCGAACGCCCGCACGTGGCGTCCAAACTCTGACGAAGTCGAAACGCCGCGTTTCGATGATCTCGGAGTACACGTCGGTCCGACCACCTCATCAGGTCGGAATGAAGATGGTCAAGGGGCCACCCTTCTTCTCCAGCTTTGGCGGCGGCTGGAGCTTCAACGAACTCGACGAGACCTCGTGTGAAGCGATTTGGCGCTACACGTTCTCGATCAAGCCCTCGTGGTTGTCGCGGGTCGCCGACCCGATCGGCGTCTGGTTATTAGGGAACGATATTGAGAAGCGAATCGAAGGGTTCGCACGCGGGTGTGCAGACCCCGATCTGGTTGCGAGGGCTCACCAGCAGTTGCGTGACGAATAGCCGGTGACTGGGGGAGTCTGATCAGGGGCGGCTCCCGCTAGCATTGCGAGTCGCTCATCGTGGCGCACCGAAGTCGTGCCACCACGCAACGCTCTACGTTTCGAACTGAAGGCATCGTTCTCATGGCCAAGAAGCAAGTCATGGCAGTCGTAAAGATCCAGATTGAGGCTGGCAGCGCCTCACCGGCACCGCCCGTCGGTACAGCCTTGGGCCCATACGGCGTCGCCATCATGGACTTTTGCAAGGCATACAACGCCAAGACCGAGGGCCAACGCGGTGATGTCGTGCCCGTCGAGATCACGATCTTCGAAGATCGCTCGTTCACGTTCATCACCAAGACGCCGCCGACATCCACGCTGATCAAGAAGGCCGCCAAGATCAACAAGGGCGCATCCGATCCCAAGCGTGATCGGGCCGGCAGCATCACCGACGAGCAGCTCACCGAGATCGCCGAGATCAAGATGCCCGACCTCAACGCCTATGACATCGAAGCGGCAAAGCTTCAGGTCGCCGGCACCGCTCGTCAGATGGGCGTGCGGGTCCGCTGAAACCCTTCGCCTAACGGCTCGGATTTCTTGCGAGTTGCTCGCTGCGCTCGCAACTCTCGAACCGGTTCACATCGGCTCGATCGACAGTCTCAGATTCATCCAAAAACAGGCACGGTGGGACGACCTCGCCCATCGGCCCTAACCACTGAGGGAGCCACTCATGGCAAAAGGTAAGAAGTACAGCGACGCGATTCGACGCTACGACCGAGATCACCTGCACGGTGCGGACGAAGCGATGGAACTCATCAAGTCGATGGCAACCGCCACGTTCGACGAGTCCGTCGACGTGGTGATTCGCCTCGGCGTCGACCCGAAGAAGGCTGATCAGATCGTGCGCGGCACGGTGGTCCTCCCGGCCGGAACCGGCAAGGACGTTCGCGTCGCCGTGTTCGCAACCGGTGAGGCTGCAACCGCAGCCAAAGAAGCCGGAGCCGACATTGTTGGCGGCGAAGAACTCGTCGCTGAGGTCGAGGGCGGCATGCTCGATTTCGACCTCGCCATCTCTTCACCAGAACTCATGCCCCAGGTCGGCAAGCTCGGCCGCGTGCTCGGCCCTCGTGGCCTCATGCCAAACCCGAAGACCGGCACGGTCACTCCCGACGTCGCCAAGGCAGTCGAGCAGTTCAAGGGCGGCACCGTCGAGTACCGCACCGACCGTTACGCAAACGTTGCCGTCTCTATCGGCAAGGCAAGCTTTGACTCCGCCAAGATGCTCGAGAACTTCGATGCGTTGGTTGATGAGCTCAACAAGGCCAAGCCGTCGTCTTCCAAGGGCCGCTACATCCGCAAAGTCTCGGTGTCTTCCACCATGGGCCCCGCGGTCAAGATCGACCCGGCTCGTATCGAAGGTTCCTGATCCAGTTCTCTAGATCGATCCCTGGGTCGGCACGAGTTCGCTCGTCCGCTTCA
Organism: uncultured Acidimicrobiales bacterium; assembly: GCA_937976305.1. Lineage (GTDB taxonomy): Bacteria > Actinomycetota > Acidimicrobiia > Acidimicrobiales > SZUA-35 > CALEWY01. The sequence continues at coordinate 5,092 of CALJSB010000070.1, read as the reverse complement.
GGGTTCGGGCTCGCTATCGTTGCGGGCCGTTGTTGACGATTGGTCGAGTTGGCTGATCATCAACACACACAATCGAGTGCTCTCGCCAGAGACATCGGGCAACCAACTGATGCAGAACCTTGTTCGGCATCAGTCGTCGTAAGCCCCGACGAGGCGATCTCGTAGCACAGATCCACACCTCCGGTGCTGGCCCTGTCTGCACGATCGGCTCGAGCATCCGGTCGTTGCAAACAACCCAGTACGCAGCCATCAGTTTCCTCTGTTTGGTTGCCCGAGAAACCCGAGAGGAGGTGTGTGATGGAAAATCCACGACCCGAAAAAGTAGCCATCGTCGACGAAGTCCGAGGGCGTCTCAATGACGCAGACTCAGTCATCGTGACGGAGTACCGCGGTCTGTCGGTGGAAGCGTTAGCCGAACTCAGGTCGACGCTTCGCCCAGCAGGCGGCAACTACAAGGTCTACAAGAACACGTTGGTACGGCTTGCGTCGACAGATGCCGGTGATGAGTTCTCTGAGCTTCTCACCGGCCCGACGGCGCTTGCGTTTACCGAGACAACCCCTGAAGGGGAGCCTGGCGATGTGGTCTCGGTCGCGAAAGCGCTGCGAGACTTCGGAAAAGCCAACCCTGATCTCGTGATCAAGGGTGGTCTCTTTGAAGGTGAGTTCATCGACGCCGATGGCGTCAAGCAGCTCGCCGATGTCGAGCCACGCGAAGTCTTGCTCGCCAAGCTGGCGGGCTTGATGGCCGCACCAATGCAGCAGTTCGCAAGCTTGATGCAGGCATTGCCACGCGATCTTGCGTATGGCCTGCAGGCTCTAGTCGACCAGGGCGGTGGGGCTCCTGCCACACCCGAACCAGAAGCTGAGGCTGCAGACGATGCTGCCCCAGCACCCGAGGCCGAGGCCGACAGCACAGACGAGGCGCCAGCAGATGATGCTGCCGCTGAAGTTCCCGCTGACGACGCTTCTGCCGATGCACCAGCAGAAGAAGCTGCTGCCGAAACCGAAGCCGCACCTGCGGCTGAATCTGAACCAGAAGAAGCCGCGGCTGAGGCCGCAGAAGAACCGGAGGCCGAATAATGGCGACCAAAGAAGAAATCCTCGAAGGAATTGCGGGCTTGTCCGTGCTCGAGCTCAGTGAGCTCGTCAAGGAGTTCGAAGAGAAGTTCGGCGTGTCAGCCGCAGCCCCTGTTGCTGTTGCTGCTGCCGGAGCACCTGCCGCTGGTGGCGGCGAAGCAGAGGAAGAGAAGGACGACTTCGACGTTGTTCTCACCGCTGCTGGTGACAAGAAGATCCAGGTCATCAAGGCCGTTCGTGAACTCACGAGCCTCGGTCTGAAGGAAGCCAAGGAACTCGTCGAAGGCGCACCGGGCCCCGTGCTCGAAGGTGCCAGCAAGGACGACGCCGAGGCAGCCAAGGCCAAGCTCGAGGAAGCCGGCGGTTCCGTCGAACTCAAGTAATACCCCTTCACTTACCCGTTCTGGAGGCCGGAGGGCACCATTTGGTGCTCTACAGCCTCCAGATCGGGAACTCTTGAACATGTGAGGAGCCCGGGTCGTTCTGACCCGGGCTCTTTCGCGTGACCCGAGGTTCCTTCAAGAGGTTTCTTCGACGTGCCGATGAATCGGGTGTGAACCGGAGCGCGTCGTGACAGATCTTGGGCCGCAGACCCCTCTGCGGGCGATGCCAGCAGACGAGAAGCCTGCCGCGGTGCCTATGGAGATTCATAGGCTCCGACCTCGCCGGATCATTCCGATCACTATTGCAAAGCTTCTGCCGTTGCTTGTGATGTTCGTTGCGGCGGCCCTCTTCATCAGCGGGACGAATGACGAGTTCGGCAGCGGACTCGACCTGAAAGTCACGCTGCTGCTCCTAGGCGCAATATCGATCACGATCCTCATTCCACCCCTCGTACTGCAATTCCTTGCCTTCAACCGTCAGGATTGGTTTGCGCTGGCTATCGCGAGCGGTCTGCTTGTCGGCCTCGACTTTTCAGTCCTTGTGCGGGTCGGTGCTGCTGTCCCCGTCGTGGGTTTACTCGTCGCATCGGTGATGTGGGCGCAGGCGGTGGTTTGCCACCAGTCGCTGAGACTCATCGAGCAGTTGGCCGCTCGGGGTTTTGACGCCGAACTCAAGTCGTCGATGGGAATCGGAAGGTTCGTAGCCGCATCGAAGTCGGCGAGCCGTTCAAGGGGCATGGCTATCGCTGGCGTCTCGCTGGCAATGGTGGTGCTCATGCCGTTCGTGAGTCGGCTCCTCACGATGGCTTCGGACAGCTTCGTCGTTGATATCGCGATAGTCGCGTGGGTTCTGAGGATTCTGATTGGGCTAGCGCAGCTCCTCGGATTTGCTCTCCGTCGCTGGAAGATTGCTGCGCTGACCAGCGGCACACTTTCAGCAGCGCTTGTCTTCGACCTCGCGTTGACGATCATCGTTGCCGTGATGCTGTCGTCTGGCCGGCAAGAAGTCGCACTGTCGCCCATTGCGCTGAACACGCTCCTTCTCGGCGTCGTTGCGTGCTTTCAGCTCCTTGCGTTCCGAGATGCACTGCGTCTTGTTGCGAACCCGGCTACTGCACCTAGCTCATCCACACGGTGAGCATCACGGTTCCGTTGATCTCCTGATCAACTGTTGGGTTCTGTTTGTCTGAAGTCGACCCGTCTGGGAACTCCCAGAGCCATCGCTCGGGTGAGTTCTCGGATGTGTCTGTAAAGCTCGTCGATAGGACCGGGCGTACGGTGTCGCCGGTGTTCTCGAGTTCGAACACGACGTCGAAGTTGGCGGCGACTCAGTCGTGGCGTCGCCAGCTGTGGTGGCGCCGCGGGTTTGCTCTCCTGCATCCTCGGCCTCAGAACCGCCGCACGCACCCATGAACATTGCGAGGATGAGTGTGACGATCATCGTTTTGCCGCGGCCCATCTCATCATTCTTCCTCGCCGACGCTTCCCAGATGTGACCCGTTCCGGTCAAACAGAGAACGGGTGCTCGGCGGCGGGAGGTGTCGTCGTTCTAAGGTGTTGGCATGGAAAACGGCGAGCCAGGTCAGCCAAACGACGCTGCAGTCGTCGACTTCGCCGACCGAGACGACGCGAGTGAGCCAGGCGACCGGCGCAAGGCTCGTCATGCGATCGGTGATGTGTTGCGAGACGAACGCACTGCTCAGGAGCGGACCCTGGCCGATGTTGCCGATGAGGCAGCGGTGTCGTTGCCCTACCTCTCCGAGATCGAGCGGGGGCGCAAAGAAGTGTCGTCTGATCTTCTCGAGTCAGTCTGCGACGCGTTGCAGGTCGAGGTTGGTGACGTGCTCGAGCGGGCCGGCCGCCGGCTCAGGGCCGACTCGCTCAGAGCCGATGCAAGACTCAGGGCCAGGTCCTCACTCCGGTCCAGCTTCTGCCTGGCCGCCTGATTCGGTAGCGGGCCGCAATGCGGCCGTCGACGAGCGGCCGAGCGTCGCATGGGTGAGAACGTTGTCGATCACGCCGTAGTCGGCGGCCTCACGAGCTCGCAGCACAAGCGCCCGGTCGGTGTCTGCCCGCACCTGTTCGGCCGTGGTGCCGAGGTGCTGGGCCAGCAATGCCTCGGCTTCGGCTCGAACCGCAGCCAGCTCTTCGGCCTGAATAGCAAGGTCGGTGATTGAGCCGCGGCTCACCTCTGCGTGAGGTTGCTGCAGCATGACTCGGGCATGGGGGAGCGCAGCACGCTTTCCTTCGGCTCCCGAGGCGAGCAGGATGGCCGCTGTCGACGCAGCTTGCCCAACGCACAGCGTCGCGACATCGGGGCTCACGTATTGCATCGTGTCGTACATGGCGAGCGTGGCGCTGAACGATCCGCCTGGCGAGTTGATGTAGAGCGAGATGTCTCGATCCGGCGAGCTCGCCGTCAGGTGAAGCAGCTGTGCAATGACCACGTTGGCGACGCCGTCGTCGATCGGTGTGCCTAGAAAGATGATTCGTTCCGACAACAGATGGCTGTAGATGTCGGCCACTCGTTCGCCCTTTGAGGTCGACTCGAGCACGGTGGGGATGGTGTAGCTGCTCATGATGCGTGCCCCTGGGCAACAGCCATTGAGCCGACAAGGCCCACTCGACGAGTCGGGAGCTGGGGGACGACCTCGTCGATCGATCGTGCGACGTGATCCACGAATCCGTACTCGCGTGCTGCTTCGGCATCGAACCAGCGATCGCGTCCAACGTCGCGCACCACGGTCGCGAGCGGCTTGCCGGTGTGGTGGGCGATGATGGCCCGGAGTCGATCGAGGGTCGTCATCAGCTGCGCTGCCTGAATCTCGACATCGGCGACGGCACCTCCGACGCCGGCAGAACCCTCGTGCATCAACACTTGGGCATGGGGGAGGGCGACCCGTTTGCCTGGGGCACCAGCGCAGAGCAGCACCTGGCCCATGCTGGCAGCAAGGCCGACCACGGCAGTTGCGACATCGTTCGGGATGAGCTGCATCACGTCGTAGATGGCGAGGCCGGCCATGACGGAGCCTCCCGGTGAGTTGATGAACAGGCAGATGTCGCTCTCGGGATCGTCTGCGGAGAGCTTCAGTAACTGCGCAATCACTGCATTGGCGCTCTGGTCGGTCACCTCCTCGCCGAGAAACACGATGCGTCGGTCGAGAAGTCGGTCATGAACGTAGGACAACGGCATGTCGGTCATGAGCCGAGTGTGGACCCACTCACCGCAGCAATGTCGCCGTTCTGCCAGAGGCAGAACTCGCCGGCTTGGTGCGATCTTCACCGTTCTGGAGTCCTCAACCGTCTGAAAGGACGGTGGGGCACTCCAAAACCGGGGTTGCGGAGTGGGGATCCTTGACTTCCTTGGGTGTTTCTCCTTAATGTGCTCCGGCTAGGACCATGGTTGTTTGCGTAGGTCGGCGGCCCTATGCTTGTGAGCTGCCGTGCCTGTGCCCGCCTCGTTCACCGACCCCCGATAGCAATTTTTTGCCTTCTGGTTGTCATGCCCGAGCTTGCGTGAGCCGGTTTCATCTTCTCGTCGCGCAATCACTGGTGGTGTCCTTTGCCTTCTCGCACGCTCGCTCGCGACCGTTACTCATTCGGCAAGCTCGATGAAGCTCTTCAGCTTCCCG
>CALJSB010000069.1 GCA_937976305.1 uncultured Acidimicrobiales bacterium | reverse complement strand
GACTTCGGTCACGACCCATCCGAACTCGTCGTCGCCCTCGAAGACGATCGTCGCTACCTCGCCCCTGACCGAGTCGTCTCCACCACCCTCGACCAACACGTAGGCGAGCGTCTGATCGGAGTCGAAGGCCACGAGTGCTGTGGCCACCTGGGCGTCGTCCTCGAGGCCGACCTGGCCAGCATTGAACTCTTCGACGATGATGTCGATGAGCTCGGCCGGCCGGTTGACGGTCTGATCGATGGACGGGCCGACCAGGTAGTGATCGGCATCAATGGCATCGGGGCCAAAGCTCTGCGAGAGCGTCAGTGGCGTCGTCGCGAGTTCGAACAAGTCAATCTCGGCCGGTGTCAACCGGTGAGGACCGTCAACCGAAACCCGAGCGAGATACATCACCAGACCGGTTCCCGACGTCTCCCCGAGATACCCCGACCACGTCTGGACTGCAGGAGCATGGACCGCCGAATACTGGTCGAGTTCCGCGGTCGCGTCTCCGTCCACGAGGCCTTGCACGTTGAGGTTTCCGTACTCGAGGGGGGCGGTGTGGCCACCCTCGGTTTCAATGATTCGTTCGGTGCCACCAGCGAACAGCAGCAAGCCTCTGTCCGACACAGTGCCGTCGACCGGGACGACCGTCGTGAACCCATGCTCACGAACCCGTTGGGCTGCCGCGTCGGCGGTGAACCACGGGTCGACTCTTCCAAAGGTCTGCTCGATCTCGTCTTCGACGGCACCGCTGATATCTGCGAGCACCAGCGTGTCGACCTCGGGATGTTCTGATGCGAGGTAGTCGATCTGGGCTTGCGTGTGCCGGCCGATACGACCGGAGACGGTGGCCTGAGTCCCCTCGACCTCCACCGACGTGGAGCCTGCGAGGAAGGTGACCGCAAAGCTCGCCCATTGACCCTCCATCGGCCCACTGAGAATCTGGGCTTGAACGGTCACCGCAGTCGACGGTTGGTCAATCGACGGTTCGCCCAGATCGACAACGGCGCCGTCGGGCATCGTCACTTCGACACCGACAATGTCGTAGTGCGGAAGCTGATGCGCGATCTCAACGGTGGCCTCGCCGAACGTCGTCGTAGCGAACACTTGTGTGCCCTCAGGACCAACGGAGAGCACGGTCTCCCCCTCGGATCCGATCACGTCGTCGCCGACGATCAGTTCGCCGGGCGAGGGCGAATCGAGCATCCACGCATCACCCAACTCGTCAACCGTTGAAGCGTCTTCGGTGTCAGCAGCAGCTGAGGCATCGTCGACCTCGGTCGCGGAGTCTGGTTGATCGGGCGTCGTGGTCGACGTCGAGTCGGCGGAAGCTTCGTCTGTCTCTTCCTCGGCCGGCTCCGCTTCGGCAACAGTGGTGGTCGGCGTTTCCTGCTGGTCCGCTGCTTCTTCGTCGGGCGGCGTGCTCCCGCACGAGCTGAGTACAACGAGCGCAACCACCACCAGGCTCGCTACCCGACATGTCTCCTTGCGGTTTCCCTCTCGCATCATCATGGCATTGACGATGACGGGCGATGCGTGTTGGCACGAGGGTATGTGCGTGCGTTCTCACGGGGGTGCGGGCACCCCCACGACTACGCGGGTACGACGGATGCGTGGAGCGTCGTACCCCGTCCCGGCCGTGATTCGATGACGAGCGTGCCGCCAACGGCGGCAAGACGGTCCTTCATGTTGAGTAAGCCCTGGCCGGTGACAGCTACCGAGTCGTCGAACCCCGGACCAGTGTCCGCCACCACCAGGTCTGGCCCGTTTGCAGCGTTCGTGGAGAGGGCAACCCTGATGTCGGCGCCATCACCGTGCTTCTGCGCGTTGGTGATGGCCTCACGGCAGACGAAGTAGATGGCGGACTCGACGGTGCGATCAAATCGGCCGACCTCGTCGAGGTCAGAGGCGACGGAGCCCGGTAGTCGTCGCAACACCGCGGTGATGGCCGGACCAAGCCCGCGCTGTTCTAAGAGGGGTGGGTAGACGCCATGGGCCAGCTCTCGAAGCTCGGCCGTTGCATCGCCGAGCTCTTCAATGAGATCGTCCACGCGGACCTTGGCCTCACCATCCAACCCTGACCCGAACAGGCGGAGGCGGACCCCGAGGGCGGCGAGGCGTTGTTGCGCACCATCGTGCAGGTCACGCTCGATTCGGCTTCGTTCGCGATCCGCCGTGTCGATGAGCCGGGTTCGTGAAGCAAGCAGCTCCTGGTTCAACCGCAGAGCGTCCGCCAGCGCCGCCCGATGAAGTTGGTTGCCCTGCCAGATGAGGAGGCAGATGACGCCGGCTTGGGCCACGAAGCCGCCTGAGACAACCAGTAGCTCGATCGAGTCGTCAATGTCGTCGATCAGCCCCTCATCGTCGAGCGAGAGGCCCACCCCACACACAGCCAGCCCGGTCATCGCGGCACTCACCATGAGGGGAACCAGTTCGGCGCGAGAGAAGTGCGGCATCGAAAGCACCGCTGGCATCAGCGCCGTCAGCACCATCACCGGCCACAGGAAGGGAAACAGAACGGCCACGACCAGGGCGACGATCCAGTTCCCAAGCGCGGCCAACCAGACCGCTCGATGTGAGTTGCCCCGTCGGTGTTCACGCAATGCCATCGTCAGCGCGACGACCAATGCCCCGAGAAACGGTAGAACCAGGTACACCGCGGGTTCTTGCACGATGAGCAAATTGGCGACAACAGCAGCAACCGCACCGGCAATGGCGCCATATCGATCGAGACGAAGAAACTGTTCGATCAAGTCGGAGGCACCCGCGAGCGCCGAGTCTTGATGATCCACCTCAGAACGGTACTTCGTTCGATCCTCATCAATCACGGGTGCCAGCACCACTGACAAGCAGTTGGTTCGTCACGCATCATGGGGTCAATGAGTAGGACAGACCCAGTTGGCGTCTTTGTGGTCGACGATCACGCTTCGTTCATCGATGCTGCGCAGGAAGTTGTGCGGGCAACGCCTGGATTCGAGGTTGTTGGGTTTGCCACGAGTGCAGCTTCCGCCCGTATGCAGCTGTTCGAGGATCGTGCGATGATCGACCTCGTGCTGATGGACATCGAGCTCGGGGACGGCAACGGCGTCGAGTTGACGCGAACACTCACCAGCATTGACGCGCGCCCGGTTGTCTTTCTCGTTTCAATGATCGACGACGAAGACCTCGGTCGTCTGCTCGACGAGAGCGGTGCCGCAGCATTTATTTCCAAGCTCGACCTCAGTCCGACTGAGCTCGAGCGTCGTTGGGCGACTCGCACGGAGAGCCATGAAGAATGACAATCAGCGTGGTATTGGCTGATGACAGCCTCGTCATCCGCCAGGGTGTCAGGGCACTCGTTGACGCCCTTGGCGAGGCCGAAGTCGCGGCCGAGTGCGACGACTTGCCGTCGCTCGAGCGAGCGGTCAAAGAACACAATCCGGATCTCGTCATCACCGACATTCGCATGCCGCCCTCGCATACCAACGAAGGAATTGGCGCCGCGATCGACATTCGCCGGCAATGGCCCGACACTGGCGTGTTGGTGCTCTCGCAGTACAGCGAACCCGACTATGTCCTGGAGCTGTTCGAGGAGGGAAGTGCGGGCCTCGGCTACCTCCTGAAGGATCGACTCGGTGATCTCGGTGAGTTTCGGCGGGCGGTCCGTTCGGTGATGGACGGCGAGTCGGCCATCGATCCTGCCATCGTCGAAGTACTGGTCCGTGGCCGCCAAGCGGGGAGTTCGGCAGTCGATCGCTTGACACCTCGCGAAACTGAGGTGCTTTCGTTGATCGCCGAGGGATTCAACAACGGCGCCATTGCGAGCGAGTTGGTCTTGAGTGAGAAGGCGGTGTCGAAACACATCAACTCGATCTTCTCCAAGCTCGCGTTGTCTGAGGAGCCCGAGATGCACCGTCGTGTCCGTGCGGTGCTGATCTGGCTCACGTCGACGAACGGCTGACGCCTCAGAAGCGGTTGAAGCGGAGCGATACTGCAAGGCCCGCGAGCAGCAGCACCAATCCAGCCGTGGTGAACCACACACTGATCTCGATCTCTCGATCTTCGAGCTCGATGTTGGTCGGCAGGTTAAGGAAGACCTCGGTGAGCTGGTCGGCATCTTGAGCCCGGAAGTACTCACCGCTGGTGATCTCCGCGATGCCAACGAGAGCGGGCTCGTCGATCACGAGCTGCTGCGGTGGCGAGTCGCCAACGGTGCTGCCGCGGCCCCCGCCGCCACCGGTGCTGCCGGTGAGGCCGCCAAAGCTGTCGCCGCCAAAACCACCCGCACCGAACTCACCGTTGCCGAATGCATCAGCGCCAATCTGCGTTGTGCCGCACAGCATCTGGGTGGGTTGATCGGTGCCGAATCCGATCGTGTAGACGCGCACTCCCCGATCGGCAGCCGCCCGCGCAGCATCGAGCGGTTCAGGTCCGCTCGAGTTGGCCCCATCCGTGAGCAGCACAACGATGTCGCCGACGAACTCGACATCGGCTGCGTCGTCATCGCCCGAGGCACTGCCTTCGAGATCCTCATCGGTCGAGACAACGGCAGGGTTCAGTTCGGAGATCGCATCGACGGCCTCGAGCTGGGCACGCCCGAGCGCGGTGCCGAACGAGGTTCGCAGGTTCTCAACCGCGTCGAGCAACACCTCGGTGTCGGCCGTTGGCGGCACAATCAACTGCGCGGAGCTCGAGAAGGCGACGATGCCGATCTGCACCGCACCGGCTTGATCAGAGATGAAGGCACTGGCTGCGGCCTGAGCGACGGTCAACCGGTTCGGTTCGATGTCGACGGCGCACATCGAACGAGAGATGTCGAGCGCCAGAATGATCGACGTTTGGTTCTGCTCAACGCCGAGCACCCGGTGAGGTCGGGCGGCGCCAAGGGCGAGGCTGGTCAGCGCACCGGCCATGAACACGAGGGGTAAACGTCGGCGCCACGTCGACGTTGGCGGCATCGCAGCCCGAATGAGCGACAGGCTCGAGTACTGCACGGCGTGGGTTCGCTTGCGGCGTAGCCACCACCAATACAACAAGCCGAGCAGCGGGGCGACGGCGAGCAGCAGGAGCGCAAGTGGCCAGGCGAAGCGCATCAGATTCTTCCAAACCAGCGGATCGACAGCCCGCTGGCGACCACGATCAGGGCCATCGCTGCCATCGAGAGCAGCGCCGTGATCTCGATTCGTTCTCCTTGCCGCTCAAAGCGGCGATCGATGTCGTCAAAGATGCCAGTGAGCTCGGGGTCGTCGATGGCCAGGAAATACGAACCGCCGGTTGTTTCTGCGATCTCTGTCAGCAGCGGTTCGTCGAGTGCGGTCGCAATGCTGAAGCCGTCGAGATCGACGACCGTGCCTCGCGGCGTGCCGAACCCAACCGTGTAGACCGGCACGCCGGCGTTTGCAGCGAGCTCGGCGATCTGGAAGGGGTTCGAGCCACCGATCTCTTCACCGTCGGTGAACACGATGATCGCCGCGTTTGAGAACATCCCAATGTCGACAGAAGAGACGTCCGTGGCCTCCGGGTCGATCTCGATTGGGTCGTCGGCAATTGCGGTGAGCGAGGCAAAGATCCCCTCGCCGATCGATGTGCCGCCGTCGGTGGTGAGCCGTTCGATGGCGGCCCGAATCTCGGTGCGACTCTCGGTTGGCGGCTGCAGCACCACACCACCGTCGGTGAAGGCAACGACGCCGATCTGCACTGAGCCCGGCTGACGATCGACCAAGTCGAGCGCCTGTTCCTTCGCAAGGTCGAGGCGGGTGGGTGACACGTCGTCGGCCAACATCGAGTTCGACGTGTCGAACGCCAGCACGATCTGCCCCGTTCGCACGGGCAGGGTGAGATCGGCTTCGGGGCGAGCCAGGCTGAGCACCAACCCCGCCAACGCAATCACAAACAGAGCGTTGGGGAGGTGACGACGGGCGGACACATTTTGGCGACGATCACCCGTCGCAGAAACGAACGCTGTGGGCCGAGTCGCACTTCGTCGCCACCTGACGAACGCGTAGATGGCCACAACGATCGGCACGGCGAAGAGCAACCACAACGCCTCAGGCCGCAAGAACGTCATCGGCGGAGCAGACGACGACGAGCCGCCATCGCGACGATCGAGCGCACCAAGTCATCGTCGGTTGAGATCGAGTGAAGATCGATGCTGGCCCGACGGGCACATTGCAAGATGTGCTCTTCGCGCAGTCGTGCTGCCTCGGCGAACCGTTCGCGAAAGGCCCGATCGCTGGTATCGACGACGAGCTGTTCGCCGGTTTCGGAGTCCTGCATCACCATGACGCCGGCATCCGGCAGGTTGATCTCGGCCGGGTCGACGATGCGTAACGCAATCACCTCGTGACGGCGAGACAACAACGCCAAGGGCCGCTCCCATCCGTCCTCGGTCACAAAGTCACTCACGACAAAGATCAGCGATCGACGTCGAATACTCGTCAAGGCTGACTGACCAAGCAAGGCGAGATCGGTTGGGGCCTCACTCACCGATGGCGGGGTGAGCATGTGCTTAGCGATGCGCAACACCTGTCGCCGCCCGCTGCGTGGCTCGAGCACTGATTGCACACGATTGTTCCAGAGCAGGGCGCCAACTCGATTGCCGCCCTTCGTGATCAACCGGGCCAACGCAACCACCGCGTCGGTGAGCATCTGGGCCTTGCTGGGATCGCCACCGAAGGCCATCGACGCGGACCGGTCAAGCAGGAACCACGCCGTCACGTCGCGGTCTTCGACGTATTGGCGCACGAACGGGGTGTTCAGCCGGGCTGTCACATTCCAGTCGATATGACGGATGTCGTCTTGTGGTTGGTAATCACGCAGATCGGTGAAGTCGAGACCACCGCCTCGGACCACCGAGCGGTAGTCGCCGTGCAACACACCATCGAGCTGGCGCATCACCGTGAAGTCGAGCCGGTCAAGGACCTGCTCGGGCGTCGGAGTCGCCGGTGCGTCAGCGGGAGGCGGAATGGCCACGTCGCTACTGCGCAGGTCCCTGCATGGCGACCTCGGGGAGCGGGATCGCCTGCATGATCTCGTCGATCACGTCCTCAGACGTGACCCCGTCGGCGAGCGCTTCATAGGACAACACAAGCCGGTGTCGCAGCACGTCGGGGGCGATGTCGCGAACGTCTTCGGGCAGGGCATAGGTTCGGCCTCGAAGGAACGACGACGCCCGGCCCGCGAGGATCATGTTGATCGATGCTCGGGGGCTTGCGCCGTAACTGATGTACTTCGTCAAGTTGTCGAGGCCGACCGCAGCCGGTTCTCGTGTGGCCCCGACGAGGCTCACGGCGTACTCCTTGATCGACGGATCGACATAGACCTCATCGACCTCGGCCTGAAGCCCGGCGAGCTGCTCAGTCGTGATCACGGTTCCGATGGTGTCGAGGGCCTGGGTCATGCGATCGACAATGACGAACTCTTCGGTGCTCGACGGATACCCGACGAGCACCTTCAGCATGAACCGGTCGACCTGTGCCTCGGGCAAGGGATAGGTGCCTTCAGATTCGATGGGGTTCTGCGTGGCCATCACAAGAAACGGCTCGGGCACATCGTGGGTCTCACGCCCGATGGTGACCTGGCGTTCCTGCATCACCTCGAGCAAAGCGCTTTGCACCTTGGCTGGCGCACGGTTGATCTCGTCAGCAAGCAACAGGTTGGCGAAGACCGGTCCGAGCGAGGTGTTGAACTCGCCCGTTTGTTGGTTGTAGATACGAGTTCCGATGAGGTCAGCAGGCACGAGGTCGGGCGTGAACTGGATGCGCTGGAACTCGCCACCGATGGCATTGCTCAAGGTTTTGATCGCCATGGTCTTGGCCAAACCCGGCACGCCCTCGACCAACACGTGACCCCGGGCCAGCAGGCCAATGATGAGCCGTTCGAGCAGCTGATCTTGGCCAACGATCACTCGCTTGACCTCGAACATGACCTGTTCCATCAGCTTGGACTCTGCCGACGACGAAGAGGCCGACGACGAAGAGGCCGACGACGCATCTGGCGAGTCCGATTGATCTGGTGAAGTGGAGGGTTCAGTCATGGAATGGTCCTGCGGTGAGGGAGTCTGCGGTGATGCTTCTGCAGTGGTGGATAGAGAGGAGGGCTACTGCGATGGCCCATCTGCGGAGCTGGCAACAGCGATGTCGACGGGTACGGCAAAACCGATGCCAGAAGAAAAGCCTTCGCCGGTCGGGTCGACCGAGGCATCGACAATGCCGATCACGTGACCGTCAGCGTTGAGTAGCGGACCGCCCTGGCTTCCCTCGCTGACCGCAGCGTCGAAGTGGATCAGGCCTTCGGAAGCTTCGTCGGCTTCGGACATGTCACTAAGCGCAGAAATGATGCCGGCCGTCATCGAGGTCGGTAGCCCAACTGGGTTGCCAACTGCGTAGATCGGGTCGCCAACCTGAACCGTGCGGGAGTTCCCGAGCACGGCAGCAGTCGCCGTCGCCGGGTGGTCGTCGGCGGCAAGGATGGCGACGGGTGATGCTTCGTCGCTCAGCAGGGTTGCGCTACTCGTGGTGCCGTCGTGAAACCGAACGTCGATCTGATCAGCGCCCTGAACAACGTCGTTCGACGCGACAATCTCGCCGTCATCGTTGATGACAACGCCGGTGGCGCTGATGGTGTCACCGCTGCTGCGCGTTGCGGTGACTTCAACAATCGATGGTGCGATTTGTTCATAGATACTCGAGGCATCCGGAGCGGTGCTCTGGTTTGCGAGTGCCTCGGCGACGGCGGCGTCGACATCATCGGGTGTCACAGCCGAGTCATCATCGCCCCAAGCAATCACCGCCAGCACGGCCACGACAGCCCCAACCACAAGACCCAGCGCGGCATACAGCCATCGTCTGCGACTTGCATCTGTTGGCACCAGGCGTCTCCTTGTCGTCCCCTGCGACTTTCGCACGGATCGGCGGGCGAGACGTAGTAACCGGCCAGCGCAACAGATCGTTCCGGGTCAGACAGGCGATCTTGCCCGTTCTGGAGGCCTCCACCGGCGTTTCAGCCGGTGAGGTGCTCCAGTTGGAGAATCAGAGCCACTCGCCCGCCTGACGGGCCTGGGTCATCGCCATGCCGTCACCGACGATCCGTTGCAGATCAGCCATCTGCGTGGGTTCGAGCGCCGTCTCCCACGGGCTGACCGACGCTGAGCGAAACACCGTGAAGTAGCCGTTGGTCGGCAGCTCTCCGTGCCACAGCCGACGAAGCGGCGAAGCGCCCGACCGAGACAGCGCAATGAACTTCTCTGTCGTCGGCGACGGCTCGAAACCGAGATGGGCCAACACGCCACCAACCTGAGCCTCGGGCTCTCGGACGAGGGCCTCATAGAACACCACATGCACATTGGGATGATTGCTGAGCGCTCCAAGCGCGGCATCAGTGTGCAGGCGCCACGCAAGACTCTCGAGCTCGACGAGTGAGAGTTCGTCAACCGGACCGATGGCTCGCTGGACGCTCGGCTGGGCCTCCAGACGCAAGCTGACAGAGGCAGGATCCATTGGCGGCATCAGTCCGGACTCAACACCCTTCAGTCGACTGGCAACAACCGACGCTGGGTGCCGCAACAAATACACGACTGGCACGTCGGGCATGTCAGCCACTGCCCGCACGAGATGAAGGCGTTCGACTTCTTTGAACACAACGCGAGCGTCGCTCGATGGGGTCATGCAGCGCTCGAAGATCTGAGAGCCAAGAGGTAAACCACTTTTGGCCAACGTCCAGCTGAGGCCCTTGAACGCCGGCACCGGCGACCACGCATGCGAAGCAACGAAGGGCGGCTTTGTCACGCCCGGATCTGGCCGACGAAATACCCGATGCAGCTCTTCCCAGGACGTGTCGACACCGGCCTGTAGATCTTGATCGAACTTCGCGACGGCAGGATCGACTTGGCGGAGCCGTAGGAGGGGTTCAAACCGGTACTCGACCGCAGGGTGACTCGAGACCATCGACCCCAGCCACGTCGACCCCGATCGTCCCGGGCTAAAAATCGCTCCCAACGGAGCCGAATCGTTGGAGCGGCGGTTGATGTGCGTCGCATCGTTCGAACGTGCATGCCAAGCGTTGTCGAGCGCCCCAAGGTCACCGAGTGGTGCCAACGTTGGTTCTGTCTCGCCGTACAGCGGCTTCTTCATGGTGGTCCCTCTCAAAGTCCCTCTGAACTGCTTCCCCCGTTTGTTCCCTATCGACGTGACGACGGGTCAACTTGAGGGAAGTTCGCTAGGCCAGCGACGCGACGAGATCGGGGGCTCGACGATCAGCCCGCCGACCAGCGACCGATGTGAGAGCCAGATACATCGCGAGGCCATAGACAGGTGCGAGCAAGAGGAGGACGATCCCGTTCGCCGGCGACATCCGAGCCTGTGCCAGCCCATAGAGAATCGGAGCGGCAAGAAGCAGCCCAACCAGTACGCCGCCGAAGGTGATCAGCGCGTTGAGGAAGCCCTGACCTGTCGCCTCGGTCGCAAACGGATTGGGGTTGCTGTCGTCTGGGAAATTCACCGGCGCCAAGGTCGAGGTGTAGGAGCCAACGCCGGCGCCAGTCAGTGCCATGCCGACCGCGGCACCGATCGCCACGTGGAAGAACTCCCAGCCACCCGTCCACGCCGCCGTCGCGAGGGTCACCACCGCAGAAGCGGCCAGACCAAAGATGGCAAAGGTCAGCGATCGTCCTCGCAACACGATCTTGAGTGACGGGAGCGCCACGACTTCGCCCCACAGGGCCCTGCCGTCGGCTCCAAACAGGTTCGAGCTCGTGATGCCGGCGGTGAGCGCAGGTACGCAGCCGACCAGCACCGCCTCGGGTTGCTTGTCGGCGACCGCGGCAATGAACGGTGCACCTCCGACAAACAACACGATGCCCTGCGTCACCACCTGAATCCGGTAGCGCGGATGGCGGCGCAGATAGCGAAGTTCTTTCGATACCACGAGCCGCAGCAGCTCAGCTGAGGCCCGACCAGAGGCCGGCAACCAACTCGTCCAGGCCCACGCCGCTTCTTGGAGCATGTGCCCATCGATCGACGTCACCTCGCCGCCTTCTGAGACATCGGACAGGGCCGTGCTCAAGACACCAGTCCAAAGTCGAGCAAGCACGCGAGTGAGGGCGAGGGTGGCCACGATCAGCGCAACGGGCACGACGATGGACTCACCCCGGAGCAGCTGGCCGATCGCCTCCCCACTCCACCCGCCCGGGAGCCACCGAACCACCCGACCACCGGAGCGGACGAGGTCGGCGTCAACACCCAGGTAGCGGGCGAGTTGCGATGCAACGGCCAGCAACCCAGCAGCGAGTCCGGCGAAGATGGTTGCTGAGTCGCGACGGTTCCGGCGCCGCAACAGGTTGCCGAGCGCGGTCAGCACCAGGCGCGACATCACGACCGAGAACACCATCGTTGCCACGATTGCGGCAGCGATGAGTCCGGCCCGCACGAGAGCGCCGATCATCAGCGACGTGTCTTGAGCGTTGCCGGCAAGCGGGTGCAAGCAGAACGCGAAGAGCGCAACAGTGACCCCAACGGGGGCCGGTCCGATCATGCTTGCTGCGGTGATTCCTGGCGCCAGGTCCCGTCCCCGTAGCGGCAACAGGGCGAGGCGGCTCGTGTCGATTGTTTCGTCTGATGCGCCGAACACGATCGGGCCAAACGCCCAGCCGACGGCAACCGCAAAGGTCATGCTGGGCGCCATCCATCGAGCCATACCTGGCGACGTTCTACTGATGTAGACGAACGAGGCGAAGGTCAAGCCAACAACAACGAAACAGAAGAGAAGGAGCGCGGGTCCGCCCGAGGAACGAAACGTGTTTCGCAGGAGCCGAAGCTTCAGGCCGACAAAGAGTCGGATCACGAGACGAGCCAGTCGAGTTCGACCGGCTCGGCCGTCCCTCCAACAGCATCTGCGAACACGTCCTCGAGTCGCCGGCCTTGGCACAGCTCGTCTGTCTTGCCTTTGGCCACGACCTGGCCCGCATGCACGACGGCAACGTGATCGCAGATCCGTTCGACCACTTCCATCACATGGCTCGAGAACACCACCGTCGACCCACCAGCGACCAACTGCTCGAGCATCGAGCGAATGACCCGCACGCTGAGCGGGTCGACCGACTCGAAGGGTTCGTCAAGAAAGAGCACGGTCGGTCGATGCAGAATCGCAGCCGCAAGCGCCACCTTCTTGCGCATGCCCGCCGAGTAATCGACGACCAACCTGCTCGCTGCTTCTTCGAGGTCGAGCGCCTGGATGAGCTCCTCGGAGCGTCGGCGGGCCTCGGGCCGTGCGAGACGCCTGAGCAAGGCGACGTACTCGAGCAGCTCTCGTCCGGTCAGGCGTTCGAACAAGCGGAGGTCTTCAGGGACAACGCCAATCCGCTCCTTGACCAGGCGAGTGTCGGTCCAGACGTCGAGCCCGTCAACGACGATCGACCCGGCATCGGGCCGCAACAAACCCGTGCTCATCTTGAGCGTCGTCGACTTGCCGGCGCCGTTGGGGCCAACCAATCCGAAGAACGTTCCCGTCGGGACGGCGAGGTCCAGCCCATCGACGGCGCGCTTGTTGCCGAACGACTTGCGGAGGTCGGTGATCTCAACGGCGTTCGACATACCCGATACCCGTCGGGCGGAAGCGACCGCTCTTGAGGGCCCGGCGACGGCTCCGACGGACCCAGTTCAGAATCGTTCACAACTTGGCAAGGCCGAAATCGGAAGGGCGTCCGGAGGGCCTCGGTTGGTAGGGGGTGTAACGATCCAAACTCCACGAACAAGGGGACCACAATGGCTAACGCAACCACCGCCCAAATCGAAGAAGTACAGAACAACCAGCGCCTGCTCGTTCAATTCGCCGTCGTCGCCGTGGCACTTCTCGCCACCTTGGCGATGCTCTTCATCATCTCGCTCACCGCAGTCGATGCGATGACGATGACCTCGCTCACCGACTCAATGATCGTAGATGCCCGATCCTCAATCTTCCGGGCCGGCTGAGTTCACATAGCGAGCAGCGAGATCCGCCACGTCAGGACGGTTCCTGGCTTGGCTCGGTGAAACACCCGTCTCTCGCTTGAATGCCCGGCTGAAGGCCGCTTCGGACTGATAGCCGACCTCGCTAGCGATCTGCGCTAGCGAGCGACTGGGATCAGAAAGTTGGTCTTCAGCCAATCGGACTCGCCACCGAGTGATGTACTGCTTCGGCGACATCTCGACGAGTTCAGTGAATTGAGCCGAAAAACTCGAACGCGACATACCCACCTCGCTCGCCAGCCGAGCAACCGTCCACTCTCCGGCGGGGTCGCGATGAATCATTGAGATCGCCTCGCCGATCTGAGGGTGACGAAGGGCCCGCAGCCAACCTGACTGGGCCTCGGGGCTGGTTTCGATCCAGGCCCTGATTGCTTGAATCACGAGAATGTCGCTCAGCCTCGTGATGACGGTCTCGCCGCCGGGCCTGGTGGTTTGAGCCTCGGCGGTCATGAGCGTGAGGATGCTCGGCAGCCATTCCCACTGACGCCGACCCGTCGCCGCATCGACGTGCATGAGTTCGGGCAAAACCGATATCAATAGCCGGGCCGCCGGGTGCCCGAGGTGGACGACGCCACAGATGATCGAACATGGCGCTCCGCCATCGCCATGCCGCAAGACGGCGTACTGACGGCTGATGTATTCGTGGGGCAGGCCGAACACGAGCGGGGTCGGCGAGTCCGCCGTATCGGCTGCGCAATGGCCGGCGCCGTGGGGCAGCACGAGGATGTCGCCTGTTCCGAGCGACACGGTCGCACCGCCCGATGTCGTGATGAGACACGAGCCGTCCATCACGACGTGGAACCACAGACAGTCGGGCATCGGCGGTAGCTCAAGGCCCCACGGCGCTGTCAGCTCCGACCGGCAATAGAACATGCCATCCATCCGCAGATGCTGAAGTGCCTCCGAGAGCGGATCGTTGCGGACGGGCATGCCCGCAAGGGCAACGTGGTCGCTTGGTACGAGATCCGACGCCTCGGTGGAGTTCGTTGCGTTCATGCAGCCACTGCGGTGTTGATTCGCTCGTGTGCGGAGCCGTCGAGTTCGTAGCTCCGGCTGCCTGAACCGATGGGGTCGCGGATGAGATCGATGATCTTCACCCCGAGGCCAAAGGTGTGAACGGTGCGTCGAGGCGTGAGACGCAGGAAGCAGCCCTGCGGCATGTCGAGCGCACCGTGACCGCTGATGGTGCTGAGCGCTCCGGCATCGAGAAGCGTGAGCACCTCGGGAGCATCCATGTCGAACAGCTCGGCCTCGGCTTGGAAGTGGATCGTGAACGGCGGGCCGACGGGCAACCGACGGAACGGAACACACACGCCGGCGTCACCCGATGCCGCGATGTTGCGAGCCTTGCGACTGGTTCGCTCGAGATGCACCCAGAGCGAACCGTCAACCCAATCGTAGATGACACCCGCGCTGTGGGAACGGCCAGCTGGTGACACGGTGGCCAGGGTGCAGAACGGCTTCTTGGCGAGTGTCTTCAGGACCGCTCTCGTCTCCTTCGGAACGATGCGGCTGGTGTTGTCGATATTTGTTGTGTTGATCATGCGTCCACTCTGCTTCCAGAACACTGGACTGTGAATACCTCAGCATCCACGAAACATGCTCAAACGTCCAGCGTCACGACGAGCCGGCAACCTCAGATGCGTCGAGCAACGGCAAGGGCTCGATGCCCAACTTGGTGCGATAGGTGTTGTGGTAGTGGTGCAGCGCTGGCTCGTTGCGGCCAAAGAACACGTGCTCGAGCGCGCCAGCATTCGCAGCCGCTTGCTGGGACTCGCCCATCACGTAGTCCTCGTCGCGAATGATCTGGGCAAAGCCTGACGCCATGCCGGCAATGTCGGCTTTGATCTGTTCAGCATCGGGCCCGGTCTGTTGCGTGAGCTCGGTGTACATGTAGAAACCGATGCGGCTGATGTGACGGCCGGGGTCCGCCGGGTCGGGGTAGGCCCGCACGAGGAAGCAGCCGAATCGAGTGGGCATGAAGATGACGTTGGGGAAGATCCAGTAGACGGGCAACCCGGCGACGGTGATGTCCCACTCGTCTTCGGGCATGTTGCGCATCACGTCGATGTCGCGTCGGCACAAGATCATGCGGTGGTTGTGGCCGTCGTCTGCATAGAGCTGGACGTTGCCGTGGAACGAGTTGAACAGCGTGTCGCTGTGGAGCGACGAGAAGTGATACGTCTCGCCGAAGGTGTCCATTGCGAGCTTCCAGTTGCACGCGGTGTCGTAGATGTCGCGAGACACCGGCTCCATCTCGTCGATGCGCCAGGTCGGGAACTCTTCGTTGAGCCACTCACCGAGAAGGTCGTCGAGGTCGAGATCGCCGTCTGGCTCCGGGTGCACGAACAACAACCCGTGTCGTTCCTCAGCCGGAAGAGGAACCAGGCCGAGACACTCGGGGTCGACCTCGCCGAAGTGTTCGGTCTTCGGCAGACCGACGAGCGAGCCAGCGGTGTCGTAGGTCCAGGCATGGAACGGACAGGTGAAGCGGCGCTTGTTGCCCGACTCTTCGGTTTCGACGATGGCGCCGCGGTGGCGGCACGAGTTGACGAAGGCTTTGAACGTCCCGTCGTTGTCTCGAGTTGCCAGGACGGGCACGCCGAGATCGTTGTTGGTGAGGAATGACCCGGGCTCTGGCAAATCGAGCGAGAGGCCAACGCACTGGGGCATCTTCTTGAAGAAGGCGTCCATCTCTTGTTCGGCTCGGGCCATGTCTGTGTAGGTGTCGGTCGGCACCCGCCGCAGGCCACCGGCATCCACCGTTGTCCCCGCGTCGAGATGCGCGATCAATTCCTTCATCAGCTGCACTTGCACGTCGTGGCGCATCGTCGTAGTCCAGATCACGTTGCGCTCTCACGCAAACCTGGAGAGGCCTGCGGCGACTACGTTCGCGCCATGCGAACCATCGGATTGCTGGGCGGCATGAGCTGGGAGAGCTCGATCGAATACGAGCGGCTCATCAACGAGGGAGTGCGAGCGGCGCTCGGCGGGGTGGCCTCGGCCGACCTCATCATTCGTAGCTACAACTTCGCCGAGGTTGAAGCGCTACAAGCGGCAGGTGATTGGGACGCGGCGGGGGCGCTCCTCGCAAGCGACGCAAGTCGACTCGAAACGAGCGGTGCGGACGTGGTCGTGCTGTGTACGAACACCATGCACGTGGTGGCACCAGCCATCGAAGCAGCGATCAACGTGCCGTTCCTTCACCTTGCCGACACGACCGCAGCTGCGATCGTCGACCAAGGGCTTTCGACGGTTGCCCTCCTGGGGACTCGATACACGATGGAGCAAGACTTCTATCGAGGTCGGCTGGTGAGCCGTGGCCTCGAGGTGTTGGTGCCAGACGAGCCCGACCTCACGCTCGTGCACGACGTGATCTATGACGAGCTCGTGCAAGGTGTGATCAAGCCCGCGTCCAAGCAGGCCTACCTCGAAGTGATCGAGCGCTTGGTCGAACGTGGCGCCCAGGGTGTGATCGCCGGATGTACCGAGATCGAGTTGCTCGTTGCGGAGGACGATGTCGCTGTGCCCTACTTCCCGACGACCCGGCTCCACGCCGAAGCCGCCGTCACCTTCGCCCTGACCCCCTCCGAACTGGAGTACCACACCGACTAAAACGCCGGTAGACGCCTCCAGAACCAAGACCCTTCCCGAACTGGAGTACCCCACCGACTGAAACGCCGGTAGACGCCTCCAGAACCGGCAATTTCGTCGAAATCGCTCCTCAAAAAGGGGACCTGGGCGCCGACTGGTCCAAGAGTGAGCTGCTCGATCGCCGTACGCCTGCGTACGACCCGCACCAAGTGGGTTCGTTGGTCATGACGTTTTTGCGCGACAGCTCCCAAGGTCTGCTGCACGAGGCGCACTTTCTCGTTGGCCCTGGTGCCACATCTGAGACGGGTTCTGCCAACGCAAACTCGCAAGGTCGACGAGGTGACGACGCCCTCGTCACGTTCGAGGATTCGCCAAGTCGGCCCGTTGTCGACAACGCCATCGCCTACTGCATCGCCCTGATCGGCGACCCCGAGTTGTTGCCGGAGGGTCGGAAACGAGCCGAGAACGCCTATGCCGAGCTCAAGGCCCCGCAGGTTGCCGGAACGCTCGGAGCCGTCCTCGTACAAACCGGCCATCCCGAAGAAGGACTTCGTCTTCTCGAACTGTCTCGATCGGCGATCGACATTCCCCTCGACCTCCTTGAGACCGAGCGCTTCACCGTCACCGGTTACCTGACAAAGCGAAATGTGTTTCAAGCCCGCCAGGCGTTTCGTCGCGGCATGCAGATTCCTGACGTCGACCAAACATCGCTCCATCGAGTTGCACCCGCGCTTGGCGCAGCAGAAGCAGCGCTGTGGTTGCGCCGCTTTGCCGAAGGCGTGGTGCCGACCCGCGAAGAACTCGCCGACTGGGCCACCACGATCGGCACGGCACTCGCCGCATGGCTGTCAGCAGACCTCGACAACGACCGACGCTGGGCTCTGTTCGACGCGGCCGGTGGTGACCGAAGCACCTTGTCGACATCATCGATGAACGCACTCGCCAAACTCACAAAGGCGCTGCAAAACGAAAGCGCCCGCTCGCACGATCGCGAAACGGCCGACGTGAGCGAAACAAGCGAGAACTAGACGTATTCAGCTGTCAGGCGGGCCCTGCTCTTTACACCCGCCTTCACCCCAGTTCTGTACCGTTGACCCATGTTCGGTTCATCTGGTTCTGCTTTTCGACTCGGTCGGCTCAGTGGTGTCCCGGTACAGCTGAGCCCCGGCGCCCTCTTCATCGCTGCGCTCATCGCGTTGCAGCTCGCCAATCGATTCACCGCTGACGTCTCGCCAACGATCGCATGGGTTGCCGCCGTCGTCACGGCCGTCGCGTTTCTCGCATCGATCCTGGCCCACGAGCTCGGCCACACAGTTGTCGCCCAGAAGGCCGGCATCGAAGTGAAAGAGATTCGCTTGTGGTTCATGGGTGGAGCGGCGGCGCTCGAGCGCTCAGCACCAACCGCCAAGTCAGAAGTGGCGATCGCCGTTGCCGGCCCGATCGTGAGTTTCGGCGTTGGTGTCGCCGCCTTAGGGCTCTCCTTCCTCGGCGTCTTTCCGCCGGTCGTCACTTCGGCCTTGGGCTGGATTGGTGCGATCAACCTCGTTCTCGCCGCATTCAACATGCTCCCGGCCCTTCCTCTCGACGGCGGCAGAGCGCTCACCGGCTGGCTCTGGCATCGCCGGGGCGACCGCCTCTCGGCTATCCGCACAACCGCCACGGTGGGAACGATGCTTGGTCGACTGGGTTTCGCCGTTGCCGCTTTTCAGCTGCTCAACGGATTCGGCGGCGGGCTCTTTACCGCCTTCGTTGCCTTCATCGTCTTGCAGGGATCCCGAGCAGAAGTAGCGAACGAAGAGCTCGTCGCTCGGGGTGGCGGCCGGCGAGTGGCCGACGTGATGATGGCGACCCCGGCCTCGATCCACGAGCGATCCAACGTTGCTTCAGCACAGGCCATGCTTCCGGCGGTCGACCCGACACGCCCCCATCAGGTCGGCCTCGTCGTCGACGACGACAACGTGGCTCGGGGGGTCGTCAACCTGGCCCGCCTCGCCATCGCAGCCCACAAAGACGGCACCCAGAACGTGCTCGACGAAGCCCGACCGCTCGGCCAGCACGATGTCGCCTTCCCCCACGAGCAGCTCGAGGATGTGCTGCGGCGCAGCCCGGCTCTGCCCGTCGTCGTGATCGACAACGCCTGGCGACCAATCGGCATCGTGACCGCACCCTCGCTACTGAGCCCACCAGAGCCAGCAAGCCTCATCGCCTGATCCCAACCACACATGTGCCTTCAGCTCATCGGGCTGGCGTGGTTCCGGGGGTGGAGCGTGGTTCGCATATCAGCGCTCTTCTGCGTTAGTACCTGAGGCATGGGAGCACTCACCAACGACCTGTGTCGCCAGTTTGGCATCGAGCATCCGATTTTCGGGTTTGCCCACGACATCGCAACTGTTGTCGCGATCACCAACTCGGGCGGCCTCGGTGTGTACGGGGCAACGCGACGGTTCCCCCATGAGATTGCCGACGAGTTGGCTGAGATCCGCCGTCTCGTCGGTGACAAACCGTTCGGGGTCGACCTCGTTCTGCCAGACGGCATGCCCGAACACAACAGCCGAGAGGCGATCGAAAAGCACATCCCCGACGAGCACCGATCATTCGTTGAGGGCATCGTCGAGAAATACGACGTGCCCGAACCCAGCGGCCCGGGAATGCGGACTCGCTTCATCCGCTCAGCCGAGATCGAAGCTGAGCAGCTCGAAGCCGTGATGGCATCGGACGTCAACCTCTTCGCTTGTGGCATCGGGGCACCGAGACCAGCCGTCGACCGAGCCAAAGAGCTCGGCAAAACGACGGCGGCGCTCATCGGTTCGCCCCGTCACGTGCGTCGAGCCCTTGCATCGGGCGTCGAGCTCATCGTTGCTCAGGGTGCAGAGGCAGGCGCCCACACTGGCACGATCGGCACGTTCTCACTGGTGCCCCAAATCGTGGATGCGTGCGGCGACATTCCCGTGCTCGCTGCCGGCGGCGTTGCCACGGGCCGCCACGTTGCCGCCTCTCTCGCACTCGGCGCCGCCGGTGTGTGGGCGGGCACGATCTGGCTCACGACAACCGAACACACCGGCCACATGCAACCGGCGCTCGTCGACAAGCTGCTGGCCGCGACGTCCGCTGACACGGTGGTCACACGAGGCAACTCCGGCAAAACCTTCCGCCAGATCCGGTCGGCGTGGAGCGACGAATGGGCAGCAGAAGATGCTCCCGATGCGCTGAAGATGCCCTATCAAGACGTCCTGGTCGGCGATCTGCTTGGCGCCATCACCGAGCACGGCGTCGAGCCGCTGCTGCACTCCGGCGCTGGCCAAGGCATCGGCTATGCCAGCGAGGTGCGTCCCGTCGCCGAGGTGATGGCCGAACTCGTGGCCGAAGCCGAAGCCGCCACCCACTGACTTTCCGAACTGGAGTGCCCCACCGGCGTTTCAGCCGGTACACGCCTCCAGAACCCTGACGCCGATTCGAACTGGAGGACCCTACCGGCGTTTCAGTCGGTGGGGCACTCCAGAACGGGATGATGGAGCGGCCGAAGTCACCTTCGATGCCCTCGACGCTGGTGTTCCCACCGACCAGGTGGTCCCGATCTGGAAGGCCATCGAGCCAACCGGAACGCTGGCCCCGAAGCTGTCGGGCGGCGCCAATGGAGTGCGGGCGTTGCGGGCAGGTTGAAAGCGTCCGGCAAGCCCGCACTAGCTTCGGAGCCATGACTCAGGAACTGGTACACAGTCGGGTCGAGGCGGGGGACGCCGTTCGGGTGGTCACGCTCGATCGACCTGAACGACGCAACGCCCTCAACGTCGAGATGCTCGACCAGCTCAAGGCTCTCTTCACCGTCGACCCACCTGCTGCCGAACGGGTGACGGTGATCAGAGCCGAGGGGCCGGTGTTTTGCTCTGGCATCGACCTGAAAGAACGCGAGTCGAACGGCACCGCCGGTAGTGCAACAGCGATCGAGCAGATGCTGCGCACGGTCGAGACCTATCCGTTGCCCGTTGTTGCGGTGGTGCAGGGCGACGCCATCGCCGGCGGCAACGAACTGGCGTTGCACTGTGACTTCGCCGTGGCCGCCAACACCGCCCGGTTTGGCATGTCGCTGGCCCAGATCGGCTTGGCGCCGAGTTGGTTTCTGGCCAAGCGCCTCATGGAGGTGGGCGGCCCCGTCTTTGCGAGACGCATGCTGTTGCTCGGCGATCCGATTCCCTCCACACGGATGGCCGAGCTCGGGATGATCCACGCCGCCGTCGATCCCGACCAGCTCGACGAAGCGGCCGCTGCCGTCATCGACCGGTTGGCAGCAAACGCACCGCTGAGCTTGAAGGCCATGAAGGGCGTGCTGGTTCGGCAGATGGAGTTTCGAGACGACATCCCCCACGCGGATGTCGACGCCCTCGTCGAGGCGGCGAGATTCAGCGATGACTGCAAGGAAGGCATCGCCGCCCGACTCGAACGTCGCTCACCAACCTTCACGGGGACCTGATGGCTGGCATTCGCATGGACAAGCCATGGCTCGAACTGACCGAGACCGCCATCGAGGCGCTGCCCGCCCAGCTCGGCGTCTACCAAATCGCTGAAGCTGACGGCACGGTGAGCAAGATCGGCTACGCCGGCGGGCGTGAAGCGTTCGGTATCCGCACCGCACTCGGACGAGAGCTGGCGGCCGGAAGTGGCCAGACGTTTCGGGCCGAGCTCACGCACGGCTACCTCACCCGGTGGGAGGAGTTGCTGATGATCCACCAGCACGATCACGGATCGCTGCCAACCGGAAATGCGGACCACCCGCACAGGGTCGGCCGGCTGTCGGTTGACGGAACCTCTTCGAAAGCGAGCGAGTGATGGACCTACGTCTCTCTGACGAACAGCAGATGATCGTCGAGACCGTGCGGCGCTACGTGGCTGAAGAGATCGTGCCGCTCGAGGCCGACTTGGATCCCGACGCAGGGGCGCTCGCTCCCGACGACTTCGATCGTCTGGTCGACAAAACCAAAGAGATGGGCTTCTACGGCCTCGACATCCCCGAAGAGTTCGGTGGGCCGGGACTCGACACCACAACCCGTGCGCTCATGGCCATCGAGATGAGCCAACATCGGGCCGGCCTCTACAACCCGTGTTACGGAACGTTTGGCGGCGCCGGTCTCGCCCAGCTCTACGAAGCCACCGATGAGCAGAAGGAGAAGTATCTCTACCCAACGCTTCGGGGCGAGAAGAAGGGTTGCTTCGCCTTGACCGAGCCGTCTGGCGGCAGCGACCCGGCTCGGGCCATCCAAACCAAAGGTCATGAGGATGGCGATCAGTGGGTGCTCAACGGTTCGAAGCTCTACATCTCTGGTGCCGACAAAGCCGACTTCGCACTCGTCTTCGCTCGCACCTCAGATGACCCCGGCCGCAATGGGGTCACCGCGTTTCTGGTCGATACCGACACGTCCGGGTTCAACGTCCGCCGGGTCGTGCACACACTCCGGTCCACCCACTACGCAACCGAGATCTCCTTCGACGAGATGCGGGTGTCGAAGGACCAGATTCTCGGCGAGCTCAACCGAGGGTTCGCCATTGCCAACGATCGTCTGAGCCGGCAGCGAATCCCCTACGCGGCCGGCTGCCTCGGCGCTGCGATCAAGGCGCAAGAGATGGCCATCGAGTGGGCCAAGAGCCGCGAGACCTTCGGCAGCGTGCTGGCCGAGAAGCAG
This sequence comes from uncultured Acidimicrobiales bacterium, assembly GCA_937976305.1. Lineage (GTDB taxonomy): Bacteria > Actinomycetota > Acidimicrobiia > Acidimicrobiales > SZUA-35 > CALEWY01. Next base: position 27,965 of record CALJSB010000069.1, on the reverse strand, counting down.
GCAGTGCAGTGGATGATCGTCGACAACGAAATCGATATCCGTCACGCCCGCTACTGCATTCTCGAAGCTGCTCAAAAGGCCGATCGAGGCGAGCGCTTTCGCACCGAGGCGGCGATGGCCAAGCTCGTGGCGAGCGAGGCCTCTGGTCGCGTCGTCGATCGAGCAATGCAGATCCACGGCGGCCTCGGCATGACAAAGGACCTGCCGCTCGAGCGCTGGTATCGCGAGCTCCGCATCCGCCGGGTCGGCGAGGGACCAAGCGAAGTGCAGCGCCTCATCATGGCCAGAGAGATCCTCGGCGGCAGCTTCAAATAGCCACCGCCGGAGAACTGGCAGGAATCTGCACGGACGTCGTGCAGGAATCTGCCAAACTCGGCGGGCCTCAAGAACTGGCAGGAATCTGCACGGACGTCGTGCAGGAATCTGCCAATTCGGGTTAGCGGGTTTCGAAGTCGAGGGGGGCGGCGTCGGCTGCCGATGAGGCCAGAGCGATGGCGGCTGCGAAGTAGTCCTCACTCGGGGAGAACTCGAGATCGACGCTCGACAGGGTCGCTTCGATGTGCGGCGCTTCCAACACGAAGTCGACGCCGTCAAACGCTGCGGTGAGCTCACCGGGTCCGGCCCGTTCGATGAGCATCTCGATGTCGGTAGCGCCGGTCACCCTCAGCCATTCGGCAAGCGGTTCAGCTGCGACGGTTCCCGTCGCAGCGACCTCAGTGGAGTCACCGCGAAAGGTGTTCACCGTGCCGTCGGCTGACACGACATAGCGAGCGCAGTTGGGGCCTGCTTGCGCGCAGCCGCCCGTTTCGGTCCACACAAACACCGGCGCGTCGTTCGGCAGCACCTCGGCAGGGGTCTCTTCGGGAATCTGTTCCTCCACCGGAGCCTCCGTGGTGGGGGCCACGGTCGATGTTGTCTCTGGATCTGAAGCGCTCGTTGTTTCGGTGGCGCCACAGGCTGCAACCACGAGCGCAATCATCACGACCGGGGCAACAGCATTCGCGAATGGAGTGAGTTTCTTGTTCATGGCAACCTCTGACGATCCTCGTCGGCAGCTGGTTCCCCGCCATGTCCCGTTAGGCCAAAAGGCCCAAACGAAACGTGCGGTCTAGTGTCCGAACATGAAGATCATCGCATCGCTTCCCAATGACGATCTGCATGCCATTCCCGAGCTGTCCAAGCGCATCGAAGCGGCTGGATTCGATGGTGTCACGGTTGCCGACAACGCGCACACCCCGTTTCTACCTCTCGCTGTTGCTGCGGTGAACACATCGACGATCGAACTCATCACCGGCGTCGCCATTGCCTTTCCTCGAAGCCCGATGGTCATGGCCGGCACCGCATGGGATGTTCACCTCGCATCGAACGGCCGAATGGTGCTGGGTCTCGGGAGCCAGGTGAAGCCACACATCGAGCGCCGCTTCTCCACCCCCTGGAGTGCGCCAGCACCTCGCATGCGCGAGTACATCAACTCGGTGCGAGCCATCTGGGACACCTGGCGAACCGGCGAACGTCTGGCATTCGAGGGCGAGCACTACAACTTCTCGCTGATGACGCCCAACTTCACTCCGGCGACCAACGACCTCGCCCCACCCGCCATCAAGATCAGCGCCGTTGGCCCCGCCATGCTTCGCCTCTCCGGCGAAGCGTGCGACGGCGTCTCGCTGCACGGCTTCTGCACCAGGGACTACATCTCGAACCAGATCCTTCCCCGCATCGAAGAAGGCATGGCTCGGACGGGCCGCAAGCGTGAACACTTTCAGATCTCGGGCGGCGGCTTTGTCGCCACCGGGGCAACTGACGAGGAGGTAGCGAAAGCCACCGAGTGGATCCGCACCCGAGTCGGCTTCTACGGATCAACCAAGGCCTACTGGCCGGTCTTTGCCGAGCATGGCCTCGAGGAGCTCGGCGAGAAGCTGCTCTATCTCTCACGCAACGACGGGTGGGATCAGATGGCAGCCGAAGTCGACGACGACGTCGTTCGTCTGTTCGCCGCGGTCGGCCGTCACGACGAACTTGTCGGAGCCATCACCAACCACTTCGGCGGGCTGACCGATGCCGTCGCTGTCGGTGCCGACGTGCCGCCCGACCTGATCGGTGAACTCAAGACCATCGAGTCGCCATTCGCCGGCTACGACACCGAGAACCAGCCGTCGTGACCGACATCGACGATTTCAAGGCACCAGATCAACGCTCGTTGGTTGATTCACTCTTCACCGGAGTGCACCAACGCGAGAACTTCTGCCGCATGCACGAGCTCTTCCCCAGCTCACACCTCACGCCCTCCCCCACCCCGCATACGTTCGACATCGGCGAGCCGATCACTCTTCCCGGCCAGTTCACCTACGAGGGCGGACGCATCGACACCGAGGGATTTCTCACCGAGACCGGCACATCGGCACTCGTCGTGTTGCAGGACGGATCAATCCGCTTGGAACGATACGAAACCACGGGGGGCGCAGCCGTGCCGTGGCTATCGATGTCGGTGGCGAAGAGCTTTGTGGCGACGCTCGTGGGCATCGCAGTCGACGAGGGTCTGATTGCGAGCATTGAAGATCCCATCGACATCTACGTACCAGAGGTGGCGGGATCGGCCTACGAGGGTGTGCGCATCAAAGACCTCCTGCAGATGTCATCCGGTGCAGCGTGGAGCGAGATCTACAGCGATCCCGACTCCGATGTCGGGAGACTGGGCCGGGCCATGGATGGTCGGGGCACGCTGGCCGAACTCGTTGCGGGCGTCAGGCCCGATGTCGAACCTGGCACGCTCAACCGCTACAACTCCGCCGAGACCCAAGCCCTCGGCTTCCTCGTCAGCCGCGCAAGTGGTCAGACCCTCACCGCCTACATGCAAACAAAGCTGTGGGATCCACTCGGGATGAACCACGACGCCTACTGGATGCTCGACTCGGCGGGCGTCGAGATGGCCTTCGGTGGTTTGAACGCCAGCGCTCTCGACTACGCCCGCCTTGGCGAACTCCACCGCCTCGGGGGCTCATGGCAGGGTCAGCAACTGATCTCAGACGACTGGGTGCAGTCGGCGACCACACCCGATGCGCCACACGTGATGCCCGACCGGCCAGACGATCCCGACTACGGACTTGGCTACGGCTATCAGTGGTGGGTGCCGGGAGGCGACGCCGGCGAGTTCATGGCGATCGGTGTTTACAACCAACTGATCTATGTCAACCCTGCAACCTCAACCACCTTGGTGAAGCTGTCGGCCAACCCGCACTACGGCGTCATCGACGACGAAGCGCACAACCGCGAGCTTGCATCGATCGAACTCTTCCGCGACATCGCAGCAGCCGCTGCCTCCTGATCGTCCAACATGATCGACTTCGACCAACACATCTCCAGCGAGTCAGCTCGTTTCATCGCCGCCATTCGCTCCGGCGGAGATGATGTGCTCGACAAGGTCGTTCCGTCGTGTCCGGACTGGCGAGTGGCCGATCTCGTGTGGCACCTCACCGAGGTGCAGGACTTCTGGGGCCACATTCTCGGCGGTCACTCCGATGGGCCAGAGACCTACGACCGGCCACCGCGTCCGCCCGACGACGCACTTCTCGACTCGCTGGTCCAACGAACGGCACTGCTCATCGACGCCCTGCGGCAACCGGACGAGAACGCGTGTTGGAGCTGGGCGGCGACCGGTGGCACCGTCGGTTGGGTCCGACGGCGCCAAGCGCAGGAGGCGCTGATTCATCGTGTTGACGCTGAGCTTGCGGCCGGTGATCTCACTCCAATTGATGAAGCGCTCGCCGGGGACGGTGTCGACGAGATCATCCGAGTCATGCTCGATGTCGGCGAACTCCCACCGTGGGCTTCGTTCGTTCCCCGCGATGTGGTGGTGCTCGACACCGGTGAACGTTGGTGGTCGCTTCGTCTGGGTCGCTTCATCGGTGCACCACCAGACGGCGAGCGGCTCGACCTGCCCGCGCTCTCGATCGAAGACGCCGCAATCGGACCCGCACCCGGTGCCAACGACGTGACTCGCATCGTCGGCTCGGCCGCCAACCTCAATCTGTGGCTGTGGGGACGAGCTGGTGACCACGACCTCGAGGTGATCGGTGACGCCGCCGTCGCCAGCCAACTCCGGGCAACGGCCGCGGACGCAACGAAGTAGCTGGTCAACCCGGCGACAACAACAACCGCATGGCAGCTCGTCGGCCGACATCGATGCCGGCGGCGGTCTCGGCCTCACGAATCGACCTGAGCTCGGGGCCCATCTCTCGGTCGTTGAGATAGGTGAACCCGTAGCGCTCGTAGAGCGGCCCATTGAAGGGCACGTCGACAAACGTGGTGAGAGTGACGGCTTCGAACTCTCGATCACGAGCCGTTGCATCTCAGGAACGTCGCTCGCAACTGCGGGCCGCACGCTGAACGGCTCGGTCAGACCAAAGGCCGCCACCTCAGACCGTCAAGTGCTTCGCGATCTCGGCGGCGGCCGCGGCGACACCTGAGCCGCCCATCGGCGCACCCATGGCAACCAGCGCAGCCTCGACGGTGGCCAACGTTCCAAGCAGGGCCGGTGGATTGAGGTGACCCATGTGGCCGATCCGAAAGGCGTTGCCCAGCCCGCCGATGCCGAGCCCCAGCGTGAGGCCGGTTTCGCGTTCGCACACGTCTCGCAAGTGATCGGCATCGATCGATCCCGTGAGAATCGTGGTGACCGCGTTCGATCGAGCCGCAGGATCGGTGATGTTGAACGAGAACCCGTCGGGTGTTGCCCAGGCCTCGACTGCCGCTCGCACCGCACCAGCGAGTTTGGTGTGGCGATCCCACACTGCTTCGATGCCACCCTCTTCGTCGATGATGTCGAGGGCCTCTTTCAAGGCGTAGAGGTGTGAGATCGGAGGCGTACCGGCATACAGCTCGTAGTGGGCGTCAGCGTCGAGCCGAGCTTGCCAATCGACGTAGGTGTTGTGCAGATCGGCATGCTCGTAGCGGGCAAGTGCCTTGTCGTTGGCCCAGCAAAAGCCAAGACCCGGAGGCACCATCATCCCTTTCTGGGAGGCAGCAACCGTCACGTCGACACCCCACTCGTCCATCTCGAATGGCTCACATCCCATCGAGGCAATGCAATCAACCATGAACAGCGCCGGGTGGCCAGCCGAGTCGATCGCCGCTCGCAGCGCACCGATGTCGTTTCGCACCGACGTTGCCGTGTCGGTCTGCACACACAAGATCGCCTGAATCTCGTGATCGGTATCGGCTGCCAGTCGAGCCTCAAGTGCAGCCGGGTCGATCGGGTCGGTCATCGTGCCCGGCAAGATTTCCATCTCGAGACCAGAAACGACGCCCATCTCGCCCCAACCGATGGCGAATCGGCCCGACTCAAGCACAAGGATCTTGTCGCCACGGGACAACGTGTTTGCGATGGCCATGAGCCAGGCACCGTGGCCGTTCGAAATGACCATGAACGGGTGGCCGGAGGTGCGAGCGATGCCGGGAAGGCGGGACAGGATGTCGTTGGAGATGTCGACCAGCCCGCCCTCATAGATGTTCGGCATCTGGTTGGACATCGCCGCCAGCACCCGTGGCGGCATGACCGACGGCCCGGGGATCGCCAGGCTCGGGATTCCGTGGTTGAGACTCATCGGGGGAATCTACCCGAGAGGGCATCGAGCGATCGCCGTTGTTCTCTAGAGTCAGTTCTGATGGAGCCCACACCTGAGGACCGCCGCGCCGCACTGCTCGACATCTTGAAGACGAAGGGCTTGCTCGAGCTGCCCGAACCCGTCGAGTTGTCGTCAGGAGCCATGAGCCGCTTCTTCCTCGATGGCAAGAAGGCCCTCGCGCAAGGTGCCGACCTGGCTCTCGCCAGTCAGTGTCTGCTCGACCTTGCTGCGGCCAGCGGCATCGAATTCGATGCAGTGGGCGGCTTGACGCTAGGCGCCGACCAGTTTGCCCACGGCGTTGCTGTGGTTGGCGACAAGGAGTGGTTCGTTGTCCGGAAGCAACCGAAGGGTCGAGGCACCGACAAGTACGTCGAGGGGGCGTCGCTCGAGGGGAAGCGGATCTTGCTCGTCGACGATGTGATCACCACCGGCGGATCCAGCCTCGTCGCCAAGGAACGAATTGACGCCGAGGGCGGGATGGTCGTGATGGCCTCGACGCTCGTCGCCAGAAGCGATGAACCAGCGGAGACCTTCGGTGCTGCCGGGGTCATGTTCGTACCTCTCTTTACCTACACCGATCTCGGCATCCCCGCCGTCGGCACCGAGTGAGCGATCATCCAACCGTCGGCCGCGTCACAGCGGCAGCCCGAGACGCTGGTCACGACATCGACGTCGTGACCTTCCCCGAGGGCACCCGCACCGCGGTCGATGCTGCGGCTGCGCTCGAGTGCAACGTCGAACAAATTGTCAAGAGCCTGATCTTCGATGCTGATGGCGAACTCGTTCTTGCCCTCACCAGCGGCGCCAACCAAGTCGATACCGACAAGCTGGCAACAGCCGCTGAGAAACCTCGCTGCGGTCGAGCTGATGCCGATCAAGTGCGGGCCGTCACCGGCTACGCCATCGGCGGTGTGCCTCCGTTCGGTCACGACCAACCGGTCCGGACCTGGATTGATCCGCACCTCCTCACGATGGACACGGTGTGGGCGGCAGCGGGAACGCCGAAAACCGTCTTCCCGATCAACCCCAATGATCTCGTGACAATCACCGGCGCCTCGATCTTTGACTTCACCGCGTGATTCGGTGACCAACGACGACGCGCCGGGCCACCAACCCGAGGTTGGTGTTGGCCCGCACCCACAGCCGTGGCCGACCGGCGATCACTACGACCCTGAGCTCTTGGCCGACGGCGACCGCCGCAATGTGGTCGACCGCTACCGGTACTGGACACTCGAAGCGATCGTCGCCGACCTCGACACTCGCCGCCATCCCTTCCACGTTGCCATCGAGAACTGGCAACACGATTTCAACATCGGCACCGTCGTTCGGGCCGCCAATGCGTTCTTGGCCGCCGAAGTCCACATCGTCGGCAAGCGCCGCTGGAACAGACGGGGAGCCATGGTGACCGACCGCTACCAGCACGTTCACTACCACCCCACCCCAGAGGCCCTTCGTGCCTGGGCCGATGCAAACGACCTGCCGCTCATTGGCATCGACAACCTGCCGGGCTCAACCCCGCTCGAGCACAACCCACTGCCAGAGCGTTGCGTTCTCGTCTTCGGACAAGAGGGCCCCGGGCTTTCTGATCAGATGCGGCCGGTACTCGATCAGTGCCGCTCGATCGCCCAGTTCGGATCGACCCGATCGATCAACGCCGGGGTGGCGGCCGGCATTGCGATGCACAGCTGGATCGTCGAGCACGCCGACGGCGCTGATCTCAGCTAACGCACCAATTCATCGGGCTGGGTTGCCCCACCCGCGATCGCTGCGGCCTCAGCTCGCGCTTCGGCTGCGGCCCGTCGCTTCTTCTTGTGCCGATACTTGCGGAAGGAACGAATCAGCAACTCAAGGAACACCACGACACCAAGCGCCAATGTGAGGTAGATGACGGCGGTGACCACCTGGTTGATCGTCTCTGGCACCTCGCGCTCTGGCACGGTGAGCAGCGTCTCGATGTAGGCATCGGCTGCTGCACGCGGAGTCGCAGCGGCGCGAGCAGCATCGAGCGCTTGATTCTCTCGCTCGCTGAGATCCTCGATGACGCTGGCCTCGATGACGCCCGTCTCGGTGAACGAGATGGTGATGTCAGCATCGTCGAACTGGCGGACTCGCAGGGCAAACGCTTCACCAGATGGGACCGACTCGTTCGGTGCGATCACCAACAGTCGGTGGCCCTCTCGTGCCGCGGCCGCCACCGCAGGGGCGAAGTCCTCAGCAGTGAACTCGGACTGTCTGGTTCGCCCGATGTACACGTTGCCTTGCAGATCTTCAGCGACCTCGGCTGGCGATTCGGCCGACACGACCGCAGGACTCAAGGCGGGTGCGACCAGGCCAGCAAGCCCCGAGACGATGGCCAGCCCAGCCACAACGACGAGCGCAGCCAGACGGTGGGCTATGGAAGGGCGCGACGCGCCTCGAACATGTTCCCGATCGGCAACCACGTGGTGATTGTCTCACGACCCGGGCCCATTCAGATGACAGACCCCCAAGATCTCGTCGAGATGGGGGTCAGGGCATTGCTACCGACTGATCAGCCGACGAACCAGTCGCGGGCCTTGTCCTTACCCCGGTCGACGTCGATGAAGCGGCTGAACGCATCATCTTCTTCGAAGGCATCGAGATTCGAGACGTCGGTCTTTCCCGGAACGATGTTCGCTGCATCGGTCTGCTGAACGACATCGACAACCGGTTGCTCGCCATCGACAGCTGCTCGTTCGTTGCGCAGTGCCTCAACTTCGAGCTGGAGCGCTGAGCGCTCCTTCATGAGCCGAATCGCATCAACGCGGATGGACTCGATCTCAGAGATCAATTCAGACACCTCGTACGCCAACGAGTCGTGTTCGTTTTGGATGAGAGTCATTTCGTCGCCAACTTCCTTCTTGTGCTTCAGGGTGACCGAGAGCTCTTCTCGAGCAATCTCTCGTTCGGTGTTGAGCTGCTCGACGCTTTGTCGAAGCTCATTCTCTTGCTCTAACTGCACCGCAATCGCCGCTTCGCGAGCCATTGCTTCCGGTGTCGTTGCCTGTGCTTCTGCCAGCTCTTCGAGTCGCTGAAAAGCTGCGATCTGCGGGCGCGCCTTCGCAAACGCCTTCTCGTACTGAGCGAGACGGGTTTTCAGTTGTTCGATCTCGTCGGACCGCAGGCGTTCATTCACGGGACAGTTGTTCCTTTCCGCACACTCCGATCGGCCGTCGCAATGCGAAGATGAGCGGTTGGAACCACCGTTGAGCGGTGAGTCTCTGGTCAGTGACCGAACATCATGAGCCACTGCTCGAGACTTGATGGCTTGTAGACAATGTTGGCTCGCCGGGTCTCACCCATCGACTTGCTGGGCTCGGGCGAATACAGGTGACCGGGGAACAGGATCGACTCGTCCGGAACCTTCGAAAGTCGGTCGTTCAGCGAGCGATAGAGCTCCTCAGGGTCACCGCCCGGCAGATCAGTTCGCCCGCAGCCATCAAGAAACAGCGTGTCTCCCGACACCAGGCAGTTGTCGACGTAGAAGCACTGGCTCCCCGGTGTGTGCCCGGGCGTATGGATGAGCTCAACGTCGATCTCGCCAACACTCACGATGTCGCCGGAGGAGTGGCGCACGATGTGATCGTCTGTCACTCCGGTGACCTTCGTGACGAACTCGGCTTCTGGCTCCTGCACATGAATCGGCACATCGACGCGCTCGAGCAGCTCGGCGATGCCGTTGATGGAGTGACCCATCATGGTTCCGCCCACATGATCGGCGTGATAGTGGGTCGCGAGAACGCCGGTGAGGGTCATGTCGTCTTCGGCCAGCAGGTCGAGCAGACCCTCCGCGTCATACGCCGGGTCGATGACGAGGGCCTCGCCAGATTCGCGATCGCCGATCAGGTAACAGAAGTTGACCATCTGGTGGGCAATCGGATTGTCCTTGGCGAAGTCTCGCCCGGAGAGGAGTTGTCGGAAGTAGAAGCGGCCGTGCATGCCCAAACCGTAGTGCGAGGCACGGCCATCAGACCTACCCTGACGCCGTGTCCGACTCTGACTCCGCCTCACATTCTGACGGTTCGCGGCTCCCGAGCCGTGCTGGTCAACGCATTGCGTTTCTCGGTCCTGAAGGCACGTTTACCGAGGAGGCGCTTCGCACGCAGGCCGATCTGGTCGAGGCCGAGTTGGTACCGATGCGGACGTTTGTGGACGTACTCAGGGCCACCCAAGAGGGTGATGTCGACCTGGGATTTGTCGCCATCGAGAACGCCATCGAAGGCACGGTCAACGTCACGCTCGACACGCTGGCCTTTGACACCAACCTGATCATTCAGCGCGAGATCGTGCTCGACATCGAGATGAACCTGATGGCAGCACCGGGCACCACGCTCGCAGACGTGCACACCGTCGCGTCACACCCGGTGGCCAACGCGCAGTGTCGATCGTTCCTCAGCAAGGAGCTGCCAGACGTCGACGTGCAGCCGGCGAACTCAACCGCAGCTGCTGCTGAGGCCGCCGCTGATTCGCCTGGCGTTGCTGCGTTCGGTCCCCGGCTTGCGGGCGAGCGCTACGGCCTCGACATTCTCGCCTCGGACATCGCCGACATCGCTGGCAACCAAACTCGGTTCCTTCTTGTTGCTCCCGAAGGAGTCACCAAGCAGACCGGACACGACAAGACCACGCTCGTGCTGACCCAACGCGAAGACAAACCGGGCTCGCTGGTGGCCATCCTCCACGAGTTCTCGGCCCGCAACTTGAACCTGTCGAAGCTCACCTCTCGACCCGCCCGCACCACACTCGGGCAGTACTGTTTCATCGTCGACCTGCTCGGGCACATTTCTGACGATGTGGTGGCCAACTGCCTCACCAACGTGCGTGCCAAGCATGCCGATGTGAAGTTTTTGGGCAGCTACCCGGTGGCAGGGTCTGGATCTGACGCCCAGCGGGAAGAAGCCAACGACGCCTGGACCGATGCCAAAGAGTGGATGGACGGGCTGCGCGGCCAAATCTCATGACCGCGTCGCTTGATCTGCAGTGTTCGATCCAGACCGCGGATCTGGACGAGAACCCGGCCGGGAGCGCAGGGAGCGCTGATCGCTACGTGCTGGTCGAGCTGCCACTCCCGTGGCCCTCGAAAATCGAAGACCACCCCGCGTTGGCAAGCGTTCTCCCGGGGCCAGACGCAGCGGGCACCACACGGATTCTCGGCGTCAGCTCGGTTGGTCGAATCGAAACCGAGCGGTCGAACCCTGGGGCCGCGAACCCTGCGACCGCAAAGAGCATGCGGGTGATCTGCTACGCCCGCACGCCAAAGGCCGATTTCGTTGCGTTCGATCGATTCGACGCCACCGTCTCCCCTGAGGGGCTGACCAGCTTGCTCACCGCAATCAACAACGGTCATCTCAATCAACTCACCCCGGTAACCGACAATCAGATCGACGTACTGATCTGCACTCATGGGTCACGCGATCGCTGCTGCGGCCAGCATGGCACCAGCCTCTTCCTTGAGCTGCTCGAGCGCTCACTCGACGGCGAGCTCGACCCTCGCGTCCGGTTGTGGCGCACCAGCCACACCGGTGGGCATCGCTTCGCCCCGACCGGCATGACCTTCCCTGACGGCGTCGCATGGGCTCGGCTCACCGCCGATGTGGTCGAGGGCATCGTGAGCCGGCAACTTCATCCAGCAGAGGCCACAGCGCTTCTTCGTGGCAGCGGCGGTGTCGACGGTCGGGCAGCCCAGATCGCCGACTGTCGTGGCTTTGCCCGCCATGGCTGGGAGTGGCTCGACTACGAACGCTCCATTCATGTCGAGCGCGACCCAGACGGAGGCGAGACAGGTGTGATCGTCACCGTCGATTCGCGGTTCGCCAACGGCCGGTTCGCGATGCAAGAAAGAGAACCGGTGCCCGTTCCCGTGTGTGGTGAACCGCTCGAAAGCAGTGTCAAAACCGCAACGCAATTCAAGATCACGGCCGAAACGTGGATCGACAACTGAGATGAGAAGGGCGTCATGAACGAGCAACGGACCCTGGCCGCCGTTCGCTCCAAGCACCTTGCCGCGCTGATCAACGAAGCGGGTATCGATGCCGAGGTTGCCGCCACGGCGCAGACGATCGTGCGGGCCGAGCACGATCGAATCGACTCGGCCATGGCCGTCGCCTACCTGATCGGCCAGGCCACGGTCATTCGTTGCGACCCAGCCCTGGCTGGCGATCTCGCTGGCATTGCCTCTGACTCGGTATCGACGAGCTCAGAGTCGTTCGAAGCCTGGGCGATCAAGCGGGGTTGGGAGTTCATCGATGGCAACGACCAGCACGTCGTCGCCCCCGAGGTCTTGCAGCCACGGCCCCTGCCCATCGGGGCGACGAGGTGCGAGCTCGATCGTGACAACGCCGAACATCGGGCGCTCCTTGGTGCGTTGTTCGAGCGCAACGACCCGGAGGATGTTGACGAGGCTGAGTTCGAGCTCGACGATCTCGATCCTCACATCGTCGGACTGCTTGATGGCGACGGCGAACTCCGAGCGGTCGCGTCGGGCCGAGTGTGGGATGCCGATGCCGACTTCGACGACATCGGCGTGCTGACCGACGAGCCAGTGCGAGGTCAGGGGTGGGGTGCGGCCGTCGTGTCGGACTTCTGCGAGGCGAGCTTTGCTCGGGGCCGACTTCCTTTGTATCGATGCAATTGGTCACGCACGGCGTCGAAGGCGCTCGCGCTCAGTTTGGGTTTCGAGGCCAACATGCGCCTCAGCGCCGTCGGCCTCCCCGACTAACCGAGGATGCGTTGGCCTTCGGACGATTCGGTGAAGCCGACCAGCACCGACCAACGGCCCCGGACGCTGACCTGCTCGGCCCAGAAAGCAAGGCCGGCGGCGTCAGGCTCACGACCGAACACGAGCGAGTAGATCTGGGCCACGAAGGCGCGATCAGACGTCTGACCAAAGCGCTGTTCGTATTCGGGCGAGGCGCCCATCGCCGCGGCCAAGTCCTCGAGCGATTCACCACTCGCGCTCCGCGCCGTCCAGTAGTAGGCGCCACCCGCATCCGGTTGCCGACCCAGCACGCCGAGGTACAGGCGGCGCACTGACGGATCGACCAACGTCGCGGCCGCCACCGATTGATGGTCGGTACTTTCGCTGATGTCGGCCAAGATGCGGCCGCGACCAAACCCATCGGCCAGGAGGGTCAGCGCTTCGTGGAGCTCGCGAGTCGACGGTGCACGTCCAAGCCCTCGCTCGAACACGGTACGCACGAATGCGGCATCGTCGAGGGCGCCCAAACCGTCGCCAAACTCGGGCGATGCGGCCAGGTGCTCGGCGATCGTCGAGAGCGACAGACCCAACGCACATTGACTGACCCAGTGGCCCACCGAGGCCGCATCGGGCTGGCGACCGAAGGCGATGAGGTAGAGGCGCTCGATCTGAAACTGGGCCGACCGGTTCGGAGCGACAACGGCAGACTCAGCGACGGTGTCGCGAACCGACGACAGATCTGCCGCGATCGGTGGTTCGAGCACCGGGATGAACCAGGCCGGGTTGACGGGAACACCGCCGAGCCGAGTTTCGAAGTGAAGGTGGGGGCCGGTTGATTGCCCCGTCGACCCGACGGCGCCCAGCGTTGCGCCCGGTTCGACGACATCGCCGACCTGCACCGAGATCGACGACATGTGCGCAGACAGCGTCGAGAAGCCATCGCCGTGATCAACCACAACGGTCCGGCCATACCCGCCGTAGAAACCGGCGATGACCACCGTCCCATCAGCGAATGCGGCGATCGGCGTACCGGTGGGAAGGCTCACGTCGATGCCGTTGTGGAAGCGCCGATACCGGTGAATCGGATGGAACCGGTAACCAAAGCCATGGCTTGCCTGGATCTGCACCATCGGTACCGGCGCATCCCAGAACTGCTCGTGGTCGAGGGGGACGGTGAATGCCTCGCTACCGATCTCTGCGGTGTAGAGCGTGTCGATGCGAAAGTCGAACGCCAGATGCACGGCACGCTCAGCGGCAACGGCGCCAACGAAGTCGGAATCGAGTACCCGCTCGACCCTCGCTCGGCAGCCGTGATACGGCCCATCGGTCGCCGAAGCAGGCACTGAAAGCACCCCAACAAGTCCGATAAAGAGGAGAGGCACGGTCCCGACGCGCGCCACTCCACACCAACGATCCCACCCGATCCTCGCCATGAGTCGGCCACGCTAGGTGTTCGTCAAGGGCAGAACAACACAGACAGTGGTCGCCTGGGTGAGTTTGACCAACAATCATCAGCTGCTTGTTGAAGCATGCTGGACTTTGCCCAAGCAAAATCGTAGGGTGAGCCGCGTCCGCCGGGGTCCCCTCCTTGCCTGCCGCCCTCCAACTGTTAGGAGCGGACCCCGGCGCCTCCCCTCGGTTGTCCTCGCCACCGAATGCACGTCAAGTCCAGCTTCTTGACGCCGATGGAGCGGTCGTGCCGAACGCTCAACCCCTCGATCGGCGCGACGCCATCGACGTTGCGCTCGAGCCAAGCCCGGCTGGGACCCTCGTGCGGACGTTGGGCTCGATCATCCCAGGCCTGGCACACACCCGGGATCAGATCGCTGGCCACAACGCGTACTGGCGGGACCGGGCTGAGACTGCGCTCACATCAACGGAGCCGCTGCTCGTTGGGCTCGGCGACTCGCTTACCCAAGGAATCGGCTGCGTATCGCCAACGGACTCCTATCTCAACAAGCTGGCAGCAGAGTCCGCGCTACCAAACCAGGTGGTCAACCTCTCCCGCTCCGGGGCTCGCATCGATGACGTGCTCAACACCCAACTCGCCGCGCTCGAACAGCTCGGTGATCGAGCCGCCGTCATCGTCTGCACCATCGGCAGCAACGACTTGATGCGATCTCCTCGCGTGGGAGCACTGCGAAACAAGTTCGATCAGCTGACGGAACGACTCGCAGCCGTTGATGCAACCGTTCGGCTCGCCACACTTCCCGACAACGCAAGCATGAGCGCGAAGTACGTCAACCGCCACCTGCGATCGCTCAGCGACGACGGCAGGGTTCACTTAGCCGATGTCACCAACCACATCGAGACCTGGCGAGGGCGGACTGCCACTGACGGTTTCCATCCCAATGAACGTGGCTATGAAGCGTGGACGGTGGCCTTCATCGAGGCGTTGGGCGAACCCGAACGACTGCGCTCACAGAATCTCTGAACTGGCTCCCGAGTGGGTACGTCAAAGTACATATGGACAGCCTGCGCAAGAACGAACCGGGACGTCTCGCTCGATGCTCCCTCATCATCGTCTTGGTGTTGCTCGTCGCTACGTCCTGCACCGACGCCGGCGTGTTGTCGGATCAAGACTCCGAAGACGCCAACCTGTCGACTGACACGACCAGCGACGAGTTCGCGACCGCTGCCGAACGCATTGCGTTTGCTCAGCAGTACGTCGTTTTTCAAGGGCCGGTCATGGACGTTCACTTCGACATCGTCTACTTCGACAACTCCGATGATCGACTGCCTGGTCCGTCAGACTGGGACATGACGTTTGTCTTTGTTGTGGACCCGTCCACCGTTGCGAGCTGGACCGAAGGTCACATCGACGCCGAGTTCACACCGACCTCAGCTCATGCACTTCTCGAGCAAGCTGGGTTCAGCCCGGCGATCCTCACGGGTGAAGCTCAGCAGTTTGAAGGGGTCGGATCACGGCTGACGCTGCATGCCGAGGATGGCCTCGTCATCCAGCACGCGTTCTCGATACCACTTTCGTGAGTTCAGCTCAGTGAGGCTTCGAGCTCTGCTCGAGTTGGCGGATCAGCACCGAGCCGAGACACCGTGATGGCGGCCGCAGCGGCTGCCCACGATGCGACCTTGGCCCACGTCGCATCGTCGAAGTCATTGAGTCGTTGTGGCTCACCAGCGACACCGAGTTCGTGCAGCTGGGTCAACATGGCGCCCACAAAAGTGTCGCCGGCGCCGACGGTGTCGACCACCTCGACCGATTGACCGCCGACATCGATCTGACCCGACCGAGTGAAGACGGAGGCACCGTCTGGCCCGCGAGTCACGAGCACGGCAAGCACCCCGCGGTCAAGCAACTCGGCCGCGCAGTCCTCAGCACCCCGACCGTCCCAGATCCACTCGAAGTCTTCGTCGGAACCTCGATAGATGTGGGTGCGTGGCACCCAACGGTTGTGGAACTCGTGCCACTGAGCCGGGTCGTCGATGATCTTCGGACGAACATTCGGATCGAGCGAAATCAGGCCCGTGTGCGACTCGGCGAAATCAGCAAGGGTGGCTGCGGTCTGACCGCGAAACAGCCCGAGGGTGCCGCCGTGGAGAATGTGCGGACCCTTCCCCAGAGGCTCGAGGTTGACGGCTCCGAAGTTGGCGTCGGCGGTGTTCTCGCCCTCGAACCGAAAGCTGAGCTTGGGAATGCTCTCGACGATGGCACGGGCGGTGGGTTCGGGTCCCCGTTCGGTCGCGGTGACGTCGACCCCGTTGCTGGTGAGGTGCGCCCAGATCGCTTCACCATGTTCATCGGTCGAGACACGACCCAGAAAAGCGGCAGGAACACCGAGCCGAGCGGCGGTGATCGCAACGTTCATTGGACCGCCCCCAGGCACGGCCGTTGCCTCTCCGTCCTTTGAAACGATGTCGACGAGTGCCTCGCCTCCGCTCAAGATCATTGCTCGTTCCTACTGTCGGCTTTGCGGAGCGGCAACATTTCGCCGCTTCGCTGTGTGACTTTTCCCCCTTTCTTGGTTAGGGAAGCGACTTTTTCGGACGATGAGACTCTGATGATTTCGCCAGGGCGGCGCGGTGCGCTTCAGATCTTCACGTTGACATGCTTGTTGATGGTTGCTGTGGGATTTTTCAGTGGGTCAACCTTCGCGCTCGCACAGGGCCCTTCGTCTGATGCAGACGACGCCTCACAGGCGACACCCTCCATCACCTCGGCCCTCGAAGAGAAGCAGGCCATCGAAGGGACAGCGGTGACCTGGGAGGTCTACCCGACCATCGATGGTGCACCGACCCAATTCCGAGCCGATGTGACGGCGTCAGCCGACATCAAAGACTTGGTTGTCGACATCTACGTTGACGGCACCCTGGTCGATTCGGTTGCCGACCCCCGCACAATTTCGGTCGAACTGACTGAGCTCGAGATCGAATCGTCAGAAACAACGCTCATCTCGCTCGTTGGCCGCGAAAGCACAGCGGAAGAGTGCGAGTGGCTCGACGGCATCATCTCGTATCGAGACGTGCACGTGTGGCGTCAAGCTCACACACCGAGCAGCTTGGCTGACGCCACGCTCGTCACGGTGACGGGCGACAATCCAATCGACGTCGCCAACGTGGCCGCCGCCGTCGAGCGCGAGACGCTCCTGCCGGGAGCAACCGTTGGGCTCATGGGCCCAGTGACCGTGTCGGCCGAGCCCGAAGCTGGCGACGACATCGAAACCGACATCCAGGGTCTGCCAAACCAACTCGCCTTCACGGTGACCAACACAAACACGCTCGTCGACCCGAACCTGCGCACCATCCAAGAGGCAGAGATCGAATTGACCACCAGCGGCGGCGAGGCCTTCATCTCGAGCACGGGCTTTGGCGGTCGAGTATCTGATGTCGAGGTTGCGGGCGAGATCAATTCGACGCCGCTGGCCGAGGGTGGCGGGTTTGCCATTCAGGTCAACGGTGAGGTCGTGAGCTCGGGTGCGCTCGATGAGAACGGGCAGGCCAGGTTCACCGCAACGGTGGCCGACTGGCCTCGAGATGCCCAGGTCGAAGTTCTGCTTGCGCTGCGAGAAGACCGGCAGCCCTGCTCACCTGAAGCCATCGGCTTCGTCGGCACCGCCAGCCTCGACTTCCTCCCGCTTGCCGCATCGTTCGGTGACCCAGACGTCCGCGACTTTCCCCAGCGTTTCCTCGAAGAATCGTCGACCGCCCTTTGGGTCGACGACGACGTGCCAACCGCGTGGGTTGGCGTAACAGCGGCCGCGCTGCAAGACACGTCGGTGAACCCCCTCCGCTTCCATGCTGCAGACGACAAGGCCTCGGCCGACATCCGGCTGGTTGCCGGCAACGAAGCGCCTTCGGTCGACAACGGCGTGCTGATCATTCCGCTGAGCAACGAGACCGTCAACGAGCTCAGCACCGAGCGCTTCTGGAACATCGGGCTCGACGGCGACACGAACCAGACTCGTATTGCGGCCGAGTCGGTTTCGATTGCCCAACCCGGCGTCGAAACACCCAAGGCCGGGTGGATCGTCACCGTTGCGGTGGCCGCGGCCGCAGCCGCCATCTTGTTGCTGTTCAGGAAGAACTCACACCAAGCGCCATGATCACGGGCGTCTGTGATCTCGAGGAAGTCGCCTCTCGAACTGCCGAGGCCTATGGCATCGACCTCAACGCGGTGTGGTGGATTGATCGACCCGACCGGGCCGCCGTCACTGCAGGCGTGCCAGGCGACGTGATGGCAGATGCGATCGCAGACGCAACCGACTGTGAGCGCTATGCCGATCACGCCGTTGCGGTGATCGAACAGGACTTTCCCGAAGCGATGCGAGCCGGATGTGTGCTCGCGACCGATGACGACGGCCAGCCGGTTGCGCTGTCATCTTCGGGTCCGATCGACGACACCCGCACGCTGGTGTGCAGTGATCGTGAGCTCATCGCCGTCTTGTGCCGGGAGAACGCCGAGCTGTTCACGCACCGGGCCATCAACGATCTCTATGACCGAGCCCCCGAGCACTCTGCTCGCTATGTGTTGTCACGCGGCCAGCTCAGGTTCGGAGTCGTGGCCACGGTGGCTCTGGTCGTCGGCCTTTGGCTTGCCCCGATAGCAACCGTTGGTCTGATGCTCGGCCTCACCAACCTGTTCTTGTTCAGCGCCGTGCTCTTCAAGCTCGTCGCCGTCTTGGTCGGCGTCCGCAAGGCACCTGCAGCCGACCAGCTGGTTCGACCAGCGGAGAAGGAGGACATCCCGCACTACACGGTGTTGGCGCCGGTCTTTCGAGAGCCCGAGGTGGTGGTCGGTTTGGCCAAAGCCCTCGGCCGTCTCGACTACCCGCTCGACCGGGTCGAGATTCTGCTTCTCATTGAAGAAGAAGACACCGAGACCCCAGAAGCGCTGGGCGAACACATCCCCGGCAATCTGTTCCCGATCATCGTCCCCGCCTCGCAACCACAGACAAAGCCAAAGGCCTGCAACTGGTCGTTGAACTTCGCACGGGGCGACCACCTCGTGATCTACGACGCAGAGGACGCACCCGATCCTGATCAGCTGCTCATTGCCCTCGATGCTTTTCGTAAGCCCGGCAACGAGGACGTGCTCGCCGTTCAAGCCGCCCTCGATTACTGGAACGACGACTACAACTTCATCACCCGCATGTTCGCCCTCGAATACGCCTGGTGGTTCCAGTTCATGCTGCCTGGGCTGTCGGCGCTCAAGGTGCCCATCCCCCTCGGCGGAACCTCAAACCACTTTCGCACGCAAGCCCTCCGCGATCTCGGTGGATGGGATGGCTTCAACGTGACCGAAGATGCCGATCTCGGCGTTCGGGCAGCCGCCGAGGGCTGGCGCATCGCCATCATCCGCTCGTTCACAGCCGAGGAGGCGTCGAGCAAAGCCAAGCAGTTCGTGAAGCAGCGGTCCCGTTGGATCAAGGGCTACCAACAGTCGGCCCTGGTTCGACTTCGCCACCCAATCGAGCTGGCACGAACCGTTGGATTTCGGGGCCTGCTGTCGTTCGTTTTCTTGATCGCCGGGACGCCCTTCACGTTCCTGGTGACGCCAATCCTCTGGCTGTTCCTCTTCATTTCGGTGGTGTTCAATCCGTCATGGCTGGCACCGATGTTTGCCGGTGTTTGGGGCCAACTGGCGTTCGTCAACTTGGTCGTCGTGAACGCCATGGTGATCTGGCTCAACCTCTTCGCGTGCACCCGCCGGGACCGCGAAAAGTTGACGGGCTGGGCCCTGCTCAACCCCGTCTATTGGATGCTGCATTCGGCCGCCGCCTACATGGCCACCTATGAGCTGATCCGCAAGCCGTGGCATTGGCAGAAGACGGCCCACGGCCTGGTCACCAAGGACCATTCAGCATGAAACGAGTGATCTCATCAGCACCCGCTCTTGTCGCCGTCGCCGCTTTTGTCGCTGTTGTGGCTGCCGGGGTGACGACCATCGGCGTTGTCGCTGCAGCCGCCGTTTGTGTGTCCGCCATTGCCGAACGTCGGACGCTGTCCTGGTCGCTGCTCTGCGCCGCGCTGTTGTTGCTGGCCCCGCCAACTGCTGCCCTCGCCGCCGTCGCTTTGGCCCCTGCTTGGACGACGCGAGATCTCAGCAACCAGGGCGTCGCCGCCATGCGGCGAGCACTTGCCGGTGTGTTGCATCCGGCCCTCGCGCTCGGCGCAGTGTTCGGCGGGTACCGCCGCGGTGGCCGCACCCAAGAGCTGTGGTGGCTGATCGGTTGGATGCCAGCAGCCATCGCGGCCGGCATGAGCTACGTCACCATCTACACGCCGAGCCCAGTCCTCACCACGATCGCCATCGCCGCCGCAGGCGCCTTCATCTCACTCGACCCAACGACGGCTGTTGCGCCAGCAGCATCTCAGGACCCGAGCACCACCCTGGTTGACGCACCTGCGTATCCCGTCGGCGGACGCACCGTTGCCGCCACCGGCACGGGCGACTGGTCTGACGTCGTGAAAGCGCCCGAGGCGATTACTGGTCGACCAGTCAAACCCGAGGTTGTCGCACCGGACGATGCCAGCGAGCTCGGAGAGCTCGAGGACGAGCCAACCAGCGACACCGCCGTCAGCTGAGCGGCCGGCTCTGTCGGGGGATTCCCAAAACGCCTGAGGAGCCGCCCATTGCTGGACGGCTCCTCGTGCTTCACTTGCTTTCGCTCGTGTTGTGGTTTGCTACACGTCGTGACGTGCTGGGTATCAGCTCGATCCGGTGAGACCCTTGAACTCGACCGACTCGGAGAAGTTCAGCACAACGATGCCTCGCTCCATGGCGCCAGAGTCGAGCTGGCCGTTCCAGAACGCCACACCGCCGGCTTCACCGGCACGGTCCAAGACGTTGAGGTAGAGAAGGTCAACGAAGCCGGCGTTGTCGAGCTCGTCGTAGAGGTCAGCGAACTCCGGTGAGGAGACGAAGAACTCAGCAATCTCAGGAAGCGTCATGCCGTTCTCTGCCTGCTCGACCCAGAAGGCGTGGCCTGCTGCGTCGGGCTGACGGGTGAACACGGCCATGTAGAGGCGAGCGATCGAGCCGTCGATGCCGGTGGCATCAGCGAACTCTCCGGTCAGCTCACGAGAGCCAACTTCGTCGGCGATGGTTGCGACACCAGTGATGGTGGCCGGTCCGGCGCCGAGCTCTTGCAAGGCAGGTGCAACGTCACCGGTTGCCGTGCCGACGAGCGGCTTGAGGGCAAACGGAGCCGGGCTGTCGTCAGGCGCTGGCTCGACGCTGATGACGATGGTGGCGCCAGTCAGGTCGGTCGGGAAGGTGAGGTTGGAAGGAGCGTTCACCAGGAAGTCCTCGCCCGGATAGTTGGGGCCAGGGTTCGGTCCGGAGAAGTCGCTGAAGTCATCAGCTGCTCCCGGGTCGGTGAAACGACCGGTGGAAAGTGGGACTCCGTCGATGACGGCCCAACCTTCATACACCCAGCCTTCAGGCAGGACGGGAAGATCGAGCGATGCTCGCTCGCCTGGTGGCAGGGTCGGGTCGAGGAACCAGACACCGCTCAGCGGATCGGCTGAGGGATCTTCCGCTGTGGGAGTGGCGATGATGAACGAACCGGATGATTCGGTGAGGTCAACGCCGAGCGCCGCAGGGTGATCGAGCGTCAAGTTCGCAACGCCATTTTCGAAGTCACCAGCGAGGATGTGAGTCGAGCTCGGGGCCGGGTCGGGGTCGACCGTAGGCTCGAGGGTCAGGACGAAGGCGGTGGCGTCCTCGGCGTTTTGGACATCGATGTCGTTGATCACGACGATGTTGCCGTCGGCGTCGATGTTGAATGTGCCGGTGGATTCTGGCGCTCCGTCAATGATGAGCCAGCCTTCGTAGACCAGCTCGTCGCCGAGCGGCTCGAGTCCTTCGAAGCTGAGTTCGACGGCTTCTGAACCAGGCGCAGCTGAAACTGGCACTGGTACCGCGAGAGTGGCAGCGAGTGCCGCTCCTGCCGTGAGTAGGACCTTCTTCTTCATGATGTGTTCCCTTCGCTTTCTTGAGTTCGTGGGCGATCACCCACCCGCACCGCTGTGTGGGCGAGCGTCCGAGACAGGAGACACGATGGAACAGCGATTGATTCCCCACATGAACGAGTCTTAAGGCCCAGATGAACAACTCTTCACATCCGTGAACGGTTTAGGTTCGCTTTGCTGCGATGACGCGTCCGCGGACGCGTTTCGCCACAGTGGGTGAGATTTGGCCTAACTGGGGCCACGCACCGTCAACCAAATCCGTCCGCGGGCGGACCTGAACACCGTCGCAGAGCCGTCAGCCAGTGCAAAAGGAAGTTGATTTGTTCAGGTCTGGTAGAGCTGTGCGATGCCAGCAATGTCGAGGTCTCGTTGGTCGCCAGCGGCGGCTTGCTGGTAGATCGTGTGGGTCGCTTCTGCGATGGGTAAGCGAGCCTTCAGGTGTTGGGCGGTCTTGGTGAGATAGCCGAGGTCCTTTGCAACGAGATGAACGGGGAAGTTCGGCGAGTAGTTGCGCTCCTGCATGAGGCCAAGCACACGCTGAAGTCCTGGAGAGGTGATTGGCAACGCTGCGAGCGTTTCCATCGCTTCGGCGGTGTCAAGACTGCTCTGTTCGATGAACCCAGTCATCTCGGCGAAGGCTGCTACTTGGGCTGCGAAGAGCCCGTTGATCGCGAGCTTCATAGTTGCGGCATTGCCGATCTCGCCGACGTACTTCGAGTTTCCAGCGTTGACATCGATGATTGGCTGAGCGGCTTCGACAGCCTCGGCTTCGCCACTGAGTAGATAGAAGAGTGCTCCCGCGTCTGCCTGTGGTCGAGATCCGACGACGGGCGCTTCGACGAATCGAACGTTGGCGTCAAGCGCCGCTTCGGCCAACGTTTCGATGGTGGTCGGCGTGAGGGTTGACGACTCGATAACGACGGCGCCCGAGTTCATCGCAGCGAATGCTCCGTGCTCAGGATCGTGCCAGACAGCCAGGGCTGCGTCGTCATCCCTCAGCATAGAAACGACGAATTCTGCGTCTTTCACTGCTGAGCGGGGCGTCTCTGCAACCGAGAGCCCCTTTTCGGTGGCCAGGGCGGCGGCGACGCTTTGAGTGCGGTTCCAGACGGTTACGTCATGGCCAGCGGCGCTGAGGTTGATGGCCATCCGCGAGCCCATTGCGCCGAGGCCAAGCACTGTGATCTTGTTCATGGGTTTTCTCAGTTCTGCGGAGCGAGGAGTTGGATGTCGAGTTCAATCCCGATCTTGTCGGAGATGACGAAGCCGCCAGCACTGAGTGGGACGTTGAAGTCGACGCCGTAGTCGGTTCGGCTGATCGTGCCGGTGGCCTCAAAGCCGGCATGGAATGAGCCGTCCCCGGGGAAGGTCTCGGTTCCGTGAAACACGACGTCGAGGGTCTCTTGTTTGGTGATTCCGTTGATGGTGAGATCACCGTCAACCTTGTAGTTGCCTTCGCCGACCGACGTGATCGCTGTCGAGTTGAACGTCATCGTCGGGTGATGTTCGACGTGAAAGAAGTCTGAGTTTCGCAAGTGTGCGTCGCGGTCGGCGTTGCTCGTGTCGACGCTCGACATGTCGACAGTCGCAGAAAGGCTGCTTGTCGCGAGCGAGTCTCCAACGGTCACGGAGGCGTCGAACTTGTGAAAGCGGCCTCGCACCTTCGAAATCGCCATGTGGCGAGCGGTGAACTCGACGGTGCAGTGCACCGGATCAAGGGTCCATGCCCCGCTTGCGAGCGGCAGTGTGTCGTTTGTGGTGTTCATGGTGTGCTCCAGGTGTGGGGGTTCAAGTCGAATACCAAGACTACGGGTATGGTTATTCAAAAGCAATACCACCGGTCTAGAAATACCGAGAGTTCACTAACTCGACTAGCGTGTGCGGTGTGCCCCGAGGACGGAAACGCGATGAAGATGCCCGAAAACGAGTCCTCGACTCGACGTTTGAGCTCGTTGGGTCTGGGACGCCCGGCAAGGTCAGCATCAACGAAATCGCGGCAGCCGCAGGGGTTGCGAAACAGACGATCTATCGATGGTGGCCGTCTCGCACGGCGGTCATCCTCGACGCTCTCGTCGTCGGAACGATGAAGGCGACGCCGTTTCCGGAAACCGACGACATCAAGGCCGATTTCGAGGCGCATCTTCGAACCGTCATTCGTCTCTTCAACTCACCGACAGGACGGATCGTGCGCGAGATGCTCGCCGAAGCACAAACTGACCCCACCATCGCCGACGAGTTCCGTACCCGGTTCTGGCAACCTCGCCGCGACTTGTCACGGTCACGCCTTGAACGTGGCATTGAACTCGGCTTGATTCGCGACGACATCGACTACGAGATCGCTCTCGACGCCATTTACGGCCCGCTGTGGACACGGCTCACGATCGGGCATCTACCGCTGACGTCAGCACACGCGACAAAGATCACCGCTGCGTTGTGGCCGGGAATTGCAGACCGAAGCCCCACTGCCCCGTAGGCAACTGGTGACTTGCAGAAAACCAAAAGGGGCCGCCACCAGAGCGAACGCTGGTGACGGCCAAGTGGCGGAGAGAGGGGGATTCGAACCCCCGGAGACCGTGAAGCCTCAACGGTTTTCAAGACCGACGCAATCGTCCGCTCTGCCATCTCTCCGTCGACGAGGATAGCGGTATGAACGGAGGCGAGTCGGGCACTTGTAACGCTGAAGTTGGGACGTCATGGCTGAGTCTTCTCTTTCCGGCGCTTCGAGGCGAACTCGACGGCTGGTGTCAGATTGGCCAGAACCCCCCAATTTGCGGGGAAGGCGCCGGGCTGGCATCCTGACGCCCCGGCGGGCCTGTTGTGGCGGCACACGAAGGTTCCATCTCAATGCAATTCAACCAACGAGCGACGCCTCGCCGGCGACCTCTCTCGTCGCTCTGGCTCGTCAGCCTGCTGGCGATGTCGATGGCCAGCATCGCTGCTATCCCATCACAGGCTGGAGCTTTGACCATTCAGGAGGTCATCGAAGACCCGACGCTGCACCGGGGCCACTCCACAGTCCTTCGTCTCTACCAGGCGGTGTTGGGGCGACAGCCTGAGGCTGAAGGAGCAGCCTTCTGGATCTCTGCCTACGACTCCGGCGATTGGGACACGCGAAAGATCGCGAGCCACTTCGCGGCTTCGGATGAGTTCCAAGCCACCTACGGGCCTCAGCTCAGCAACACGGAGTTCACCACCGTTGTCTATCGCAACGTGCTCCGACGGTCCCCCGACGGTGACGGGTTCGTGTTCTGGGTTGGACAGCTTGACGCCGGAATGACTCGGGGCGAAATGATCCTGCTGGTTTCAAACGCACCGGAGTTCATCAACGCCAATCCCTTGCCCTCAGATACTCGGTCGGATGCCGGCCCTCGCGGAGAACTCTCACCCGAGCTACTACGTCAGCTCGAACAAGATGGATTCACCGAGCAGCTGACCGACCCGCTCAGATGCGTCGGCGACGCCCCGCTTGGAGCGAACGCACGGGTGACCGCAACCCACGCCGCCGTTGTCACCGACCCGACGAGCCCCGATCCCCAACCAATCATGTACGTGGCTGACGGGCAGAACGTCTACGCCCACACCCAGGTCAACTTCGTTCACGGCGGAGAGCTGTATTGGTTCATCGAGAACACCGGACCTCCGGTAGATCCCGACTTCGCCGAAGCTGGATTCTATGGATGCGGCTGGATTGCGGACGATGACGTCTCCGTGCCGACACGTTTTGACTGGGATGCCGAGGCGTGGGCGGTTCAGGCCATTGAGAAGATGCTTGCGAACGGATCTGCCGAGGGTTATGCCCAGAACCACGATGAGGTTTGGCAAGTCTTCGTCGACCGGGGCTACGACCAGAACAGCGACGGCCTACGCGTGAGGGTCGAGACTGGAGGTTGCTGGGCAACTGGGCGGGGCCTCGATGTCTGGCAGTGCCCGATCAGGTTCTCCCCTAACTCCAATGGCGGCACCACGATCATTTCGTTCCCAGACGACGACAAGACTGCCATTTCGATCGAGCCGATCGCGCCCTTGGGCTAAAGCCAGGAAGGCCTTTCAGCCGATACGTCAGTGTATGGGCTCACCTTCGACTGTCTCTGACGAACGCTCTGTCAGCGAACGTTTCATCAGCGCGGCTGAGATCGACCCCGTGATCGCTTCGATCCGATCGGCTCAAAACATCGTGGTGATCACCGGGGCAGGTATGTCGGCCCCATCAGGCCTGCCGACGTTTCGCGGTGAAGGCGGCCTCTACACCACGAGCACCGAAGAACCACCGGTCCACCTGCGAGATCTCACCGTTCGACCCACCGACTTCATCGAGTGGCACGCTGCGCTGCATCGACGTTCACAAGGTGTCGAACCAAACCAAGGCCACCACGCCGTTGACCGATGCCAGAAGGCACTCGCAGCATCTGGCGGATCGATGGTTTTGGTGACGATGAACGTCGATGATCTGCACGATCGGGCCGGCTCTGAGGTTCACCACATCCATGGCCGCGTCGATCAGGAACGCTGCAATAGCTGCGGAATCACCCGGCCGGCCGTCCATGAAATGACCGAATGTGCGTGCGGATCCTTCTTCCGCTCAAACGTGGTCCTGTTCGGCGAGCCGCTTGCCAAAGGGCCGAGCGAGGCTGTGCACGAAGCAATCCGCAGTGACGTCGAGGTGGTGTATGTCGTCGGCTCGTCTGGAGCGACGGGAAACTGCTGGGCGTGGGTGGTTGACGCCCGGACCCGAGGAGCGATCACGGTGATGGTTGCCGTCGATCCTGATCCAGATTTCGCCATGGAGTTCGACGTCATCATCGACGACACGGCTGAGAACATCGAGCACTACCTACCGGTGCACGCCTGACCTGAGGCGCCAGCAACCGCCGGGCCGCACGAGGTCACCCACTCGTGAGCTGGGGCGGCAGATCATCGAGAAATCTCTGCATCTCGCGGCGCGTTGTGAGTTCGATGACGTCGAGGTGCGGGTGTGCTTCGATCGCAGCGTCGAGCCGGGGGCGACTGTCTCGCGGGTAGTTCCAGATCCAGCGAAGGAACGAGAGATCGAATCGCTCCGGGCAACCGTCGGCCTGAATGGACTTGCCGTAGTTGCGGGTCGAGCGCCACAAGGCTGAGGCGACGCACTTGATGGGAGGGCGGCTCACGACGATGACGGTGTCGGCGCGTGCGAACCGCTCGGCGAATGTGCCGCCGTAGTTGCCGTCGACGATCCATCGATCACCCTCGAGCAACTCGGCCTGCTTCCGCCGCCAGTCGTCCCGTTCGGATTCAACCCAGCCCGGATGCCAGAAGTGGCGGTCGAGATGGATGACGGGGAGTCCGGTGCGGTCCCCCAGGGCGCGGGCGAACGTCGACTTGCCGGCACCTCCCGGGCCCACGATTGCGACGCGCTCCACGAGTCAATCCTGCCGGAGAACCGCCGGCCGATCTACGGACTTCAACCGAACGCCGCTGCGATAGAACGAGAGGCATGTCTGATCTGAATCTGCGTAAGGCCGTTCGTGGCCTCATGATCGATCCGCTCGATCGAGTGTTGCTGGCTCAGATGAAGTTCAGTGACGGCTTCGAGGGTTGGATCCTCCCGGGTGGCGGGATGGAAGACGGCGAGGATTACCGCCAGGCGCTCATTCGTGAGCTGACCGAAGAGACCGGTGCTCCCGACGTGTTCGTTGGCCCGCCGCTGTGGCACCGTACGACGCTCTTTCCCGGCATAGGCGGCGGCCGGTGGGACGGCCAACACAACACGACGTTTCTGGTCCCGTGCCACGAGTTCGAACCATCTCCGTCGATGACCGCCGAGGAGCTCGCCGAGGAGGGAATGGTTGGTGTGCGCTGGTGGACGGTCGCCGAAATCCGTGACACTCAGACCGATGTGATCCGGCCAGATGGCCTCGCTGATCTCGTCGAGCGGGTACTCGAACACGGCGCCCCGGCCGAACCGTGGGATCTCGGCACACACGAGGCCCGCCGTTCCTGAAGCCGCGTTCTGTCAGCATCGGTGGCCGGTGCGTTGACGTTTGAGACCTGACCCCTAGGTGGTTGGGGTTGGGTCTAGCAGCCGCCGCCGGATGAGGGGCGGTCGGGGATCGACGGGTCGACCACTTCGATGTGCCCGTGGGCCCACGAGGGTTCGCCGGTGAACTCGTCGATCTGGGAGTTGAACGGGAACTTCGTCGACTTCGGGGCCAGCACCGTTT
>CALJSB010000068.1 GCA_937976305.1 uncultured Acidimicrobiales bacterium | reverse complement strand
GCCGGTCCGTGGCTGGTGCTGCACTACGCCTACTTCTACGTAATGAACGACTGGCGCACCGGCTACCGGGGGCTCAACGATCACGAGGGGGATTGGGAACAGGCCTGGGTGTTCTGCGATCCATTGACCCGAGCCCCCGTGTGGGTCGCAGCGTCGAGCCACGAGCACGAGGGTGGTGACCTTCGCCGCCATTGGGATGATCCGGAGCTCTCCAAGGTGGGGGACCGGCCCGTGCTGTTTGCCGGAGCGGGTTCGCATGCCTTGTACTTCGCTCCCGGCGACTACGTGACGCGCATCGAGGTACCAGGCCTGCAATGGGCGTTGCGGCTGCAGCGTTGGTTTCAACGTCTCCTTCGCATTCGCGATCAAGCAACCGAACGAGGGCTCGGGCCAGCCTTGGGTGTGCCGTTCGTCGATATCGCAAGCGGGAGCGGCCGTGAGATCGCCGACTGGGATCTACGAGTCATGTCGCCCGACTGGTGTTGGCTCGAGGACTTCCGAGGCCTGTGGGGGCTCGACACCCACGACTCCCTCGGTGGCGAGCGGGGACCATCGGGGCCCAAGTTCCAACGAAACGGCGATGTCCGTGTGTCGTGGGCTGACCCTGTCGGGTTTGCTGGGCTCCACGGCACACCACCGCCTGAGCACCATCACGGTGCCGACGAGGTGATCGACCACGCCGAGCCAACCGACCTGGCCCGACTCGACAAGGCGCTTGATGATCTCGACGATCAGATCAAGCGGCTCACGAACTTGCTTCCGCTGGCGAACCGCGTCGCCAACAGCACCGAGATTCAAGACGAGTCGAAACGCCTCACCGAACTCCTCCAGCAACGAAGCGACCTGCAGGACCTGCGCCGGCGGGCGGCCGAACCGGCAGAGCCCACCGACATTCGTTCCCACATCGTGCATCCTGCGGTGCCCCTGGAACCTCCGGCTGCCAGCGGGTGGCTCCTGGCCATGTGGGCCGCGGCGAGCATCCCGATGATCTTGCTTTCGGTCGCCGCCCTCCTTGTGTTCGAGTCGCTGAGTGTCGCCGGCCTCACCGTTGCCGTCGCCGCTGGTGCCTTATTGCTCGAGCAGTTGGTGCGGCGTCGCTACCAAGCCGCCTTCCGGCTGCTTGTGATCTATGTGGCGGCCGTGGCGTTTGTGTTGTTCGCCCTCAGCTTTGTGCTGGGTGGTGCGGTGCTTGTCGGTCGCTATGCCTTGGGCGCAGCGCTCACGATTGCCGCCGTCTTCCTCTTTGTTGCCAACCTGAGCGAGTTGCGCACCGTTGCCGGTGGGCGGGCAGACACGAGCTAGGCGAACGCTTCTCGCAATCGGGCGGTGGCGTCGGTGAGCATCTGGTCGTTCTTGGCGAAGCAGAACCGGACGAAGGGAAGGCCATCGCGCTGATCGGCGTAGAAGACGGCGCTCGGCACGGCAACCACACCGGCGGTCTCGGGAAGGGAGAGGCAGAACTCGATGCCATCCTCGTGGCCCATCGAACGCACGTCGACGGTGGCGAAGTAGGTGCCCTCTGGAGAAAAGGTGGCGAAGCCGATGTCGGCCAGTTCGTTGCACAACAGATCGCGTTTCGCCAACAACTCATTGCGGAAGCCGTCGTAGTAATCGTCGCCGAGGCGGAGCCCGACGGCGATGGCCGGTTGAAACGGCGCACCGTTGACGAACGTGAGGAATTGCTTGGCGGTGCGAATAGCAGCGATGAGCGGCGCTGGACCCATGGCCCAGCCGATCTTCCATCCGGTGAAGGAGAACGTCTTGCCGCCAGAGCTCACCGTCACTGTGCGATCGGCCATGCCGTCAAACGTGGCCAGCAGCTGGTGGGCGCCGTCGAAAACCAGGTGCTCGTAGACCTCGTCGGTCACGGCGATCACGTCGTGTTCGACACACAGCTCGGCAACCAGTGCGAGCTCTTCGGTGGTGAACACCTTGCCGGTTGGGTTGTGGGGAGTGTTGAGCAGGATGAGTCGAGTCTTTGGATTGAAAGCCCGGCGGAGTTCATCTGGGTCGAACGTCCACGCTGATGAGCCCGCCGCGACCTCGTCTGCGGTCGGCGGTTGAAGCACGACCCCACGCATGACCGCTCCCGCCAGTGAGATTCCGGCCTTGTAGGAGTCGTAGGTCGGATCAAAGACGATCACTTCGTCGCCCGTCTCGCAAAGGGCGAGGAGCGCAGCCGCAAGGGCTTCGGTGGCCCCTGCCGTCACGAGCACTTCGGTGTCGGGGTCGACCGTCAGGTCGTAGAAGCGTTGCTGGTGTTCGGCAATCGCCAGCCGCAGATCAGGCATGCCGGGTCCCGGCGGATACTGATTGACCCCAGATCGAATGGCCTCAATCGCTGCCTCGGACACCTCGGTCGGCCCGTCGCTGTCGGGAAATCCCTGGCCGAGGTTCAGCGCTCCGGTCTTGATGGCGAGAGCGGTCATCTCGGCGAAGATCGTGGTGCCGAATCCTTGCAGGCGGCTGGAAAGGTGAGGCAGACGAGACACGGCGGCAGCCTACTAACCTGAGATCGTGGACGATCTCTGTTGCGAACCGTTGCTGTCAGGCTCACTGGCCGACGACGAAGCCGACGAGCTCGTTTCGGTGCTGAAGGCGCTGGCTGATCCGGTGCGGCTGAAACTCGTCAACATCATCGCTGCGAACGGCGAAGGGTGTGCCTGCGATTTCCCCGCAGCAACCGGTCGGTCGCAGCCAACGGTGAGCCATCACCTGAGCCAACTTGTCGCAGCGGGGATCCTCGATCGCGAGCAGCGGGGCAAGTGGGCGTGGTTCCGAGTCAACGAAGCCCGCATGGCCGCGGTTCGCCGAGCCCTCAGCTGACGAGAGTCAGGGCCCTCAGCTGAACACCTTGGAAATTCTCGGTCACCCATGTTGATGACAGAGGTGTACTCCGGGTTACTCTCACCGAAGGTTCGGAGTTGTCGGAATACCCCCCGTTCTCCCGTTTCACGAGGCGGCGGCGTTTCGCGCTCCACCCGAGCGGGCTCAAACTCTGTTCCCGTTCGGTCGCATGAGACACATAAGGGGAACAAGTGACCGATACCGCTGACCGCCTCGAGGCCCAGGGGATCAACGCCGTCGTGATTCGATTCGCGGGCGACTCTGGCGACGGGATGCAGCTAACGGGCGACCGTTTCACATCTGCGAGTGCTCTCGCCGGAAACGATCTCGTGACGCTGCCGGAGTTTCCGGCAGAGATCCGCGCACCGCAGGGGACGCTGGCAGGTGTCTCTGCCTTCCAGGTCCACATCTCTGACCATGACATTCACACACCTGGCGACGAGCCCGATGTGCTGATCGCGATGAACCCCGCAGCGCTGATGAGCGAGCTGGGTCGCCTGAAGTCGGGCGGCACGATCATCCTCAACACTGATGCGTTCGATGAGCGCAATCTCGAGAAGTGCGGCTACGAGGCCGACCCTCGCACCAACGGCACGCTCGACGACTACATCGTGCACGAAGTGCCGATGACCAAGCTCACGCTCGAGGCAGTCACCGATCTCGACGTGAAGAAGCGTGACGCCGAGCGGTCGAAGAACTTCTTCGCTCTTGGTCTCATCTGCTGGATGTACACCAGGCCGCTCGAACCGACCCTCGATTGGGTGGCCGAGAAGTTCGCCAAGAACCAAACCGTCGTTGATGCCAACTCCTTGGCGCTGAAGGCCGGTCATGCATTTGGCGAAACCACCGAGATGTTCGCCGACCAGTTCGCGATCGAGTCCGCTCCGCAGGAGGCAGGCACCTACACGAACATCACCGGGAACACGGCAACCGCATGGGGCATGATCGCTGCTGGCCAGCAGGCCAAGCTGCCGATCTTCCTCGGTAGCTACCCCATCACCCCGGCATCCGACATCCTCCACGAGTTGTCCCGACACAAGAATTTCGGGGTCAAGACCTTCCAGGCCGAAGACGAGATCGCAGCAGTTGGATCAGCGCTCGGCGCCGCCTTCGGTGGCGCCCTCGCCTACACCACCACCTCAGGACCGGGCGTGGCGCTGAAGGGCGAGACCATTGGCCTCGCCACATCGATGGAACTCCCGATGGTGATCATCGATGTGCAACGCGGTGGCCCCTCAACCGGTCTTCCCACCAAGACCGAGGCCAGCGACCTTTTCATGGCGCTCTACGGTCGGCACGGCGAATCACCAACGCCAGTTGTTGCCGCCTACAGCCCCTCGAACTGTTTCGACATGGCCATCGAGGCAAGCCGGATCGCGCTGAAGTACCGCACGCCGGTGATCCTGCTGACCGACGGCTACCTCGCCAACGGTTCAGAGCCGTGGAATCTGCCCGACGTCAGCACCTTGCCTGACATCAGCGTCGAGTTTGCGACTGAACCGAATGCGACAGACGGCGCCGGCAACCCAACCTTCGAGCCGTTTCAGCGTGACGACATCCTCGCCCGACCGTGGGCCGTGCCCGGCACCCCGGGGCTCGAGCACCGCATCGGTGGTCTCGAAAAAGCCGATGGTTCTGGCAACGTGAGCTACGACCCTGAAAACCACGGCCTCATGACCGATCTGCGCCAGGCAAAGATCGACGGCATCGCAGACGACATCCCCCTTGCTGAGGTTGATGCAGTCGACGGTTCCAAGATCTGCCTGGTCGGTTGGGGCTCAACGTGGGGTTCGATCGTCGCCACAGCGGAACGGATGCGTGAGAGCGGCGTGCCGGTCGACCGTGTGCACATCACCCACCTCAACCCGTTACCACCAAACCTCGGCGACATCCTCAAGAGTTATGAGCACGTGATCGTGCCTGAGCTCAACAAGGGCCAGCTCGTTCGAATTTTGCGGGCCGAGTATTTGGTTGATGCACAAAGCGTCAACAAGGTGAAGGGCCTGCCCTTCACCGCAAGCGAAATTGTCGAAGCGATCAACACCATGACAGGAGTCCAGGCATGACCGACGTAATCCTTGACCCCACCAAGCGCGGTTACTGGACCTCGGACCAAGACGTCCGTTGGTGTCCCGGCTGTGGCGACTACGGCATTCTCGCCGCGATGCAGTTCCTCTATGCCGAACTGGCAGAGGATCCCGAGACCGAAGTGAAGAGCGAAGACACCGTCTTCGTGTCTGGCATCGGGTGTGCTGCCCGGTTCCCGTACTACATGGACACCTACGGGATGCACTCGATCCACGGCCGCTCGCCAGCGATCGCAACCGGGCTCGCTATTGCTCGGCCCGATCTTGACATCTGGGTGGTGGGCGGCGACGGCGACATGCTGTCGATCGGTGGTAACCACCTGATCCACGCTCTGCGCCGCAACGTCAATCTCAAGATCTTGCTGTTCAACAATCAGATCTACGGCTTGACCAAGGGCCAGTACTCGCCGACGAGCGAAGTTGGCAAAGTCACGAAGTCGACACCCATGGGTTCGATCGACGCGCCATTCAATCCGCTCGGCGTTGCGATTGGCGCCGGAGCGACGTTCGTTGCCCGGACCCACGACCTCGACCGCAAGCACATGATGGCCACGTTCAAGGCCGCCCATGCGCACAAGGGCGCGTCGATCATCGAGATCTACCAGAACTGCAACGTGTTCAACGACGGTGCATTCGACGCCATCACCAAGCGTGATGCTCGTGCGGAGATGATGATCGACCTGGTCGACGGGGAACCGATCATCTTTGGAGCCGAAGAACAGCGCGGCATCATGCTCGACGGAGGACAAGCCAAGATTGTCGAGATCGCTGATGTTGGCCGCGATGCGCTTGCTGTTCACGACGCCGCGAACCCGAACCCGGCGATTGCCTTCGCTATCGCGCAGCTGGCGAACGATCGCCAATCGCCCACACCGTTTGGTGTGCTGCGACAGGTTGAGGGTCCCGAGTATTCCGAGGCGGTCAACAGTCAGTTGCTCGCAGCGAACGAACAGCAGGGCCCGGGCGACTTGGCGAAATTGCTGCACTCGGGCGCAACCTGGGACGTCGCCTGAGCGATCGCGGCATCGGGTCCAGAGGTGATGCGCCCTGTGGGCATCGCTTCTGGTCACCCACGCCGGTGAACAAGCGAGAAAGAGAACATCGACCGCACCCTACGTGGGGTCGACGAGGCGTTACGCTGCACGGCGTGAACCTTACATCCCGTCGTTCTTCGGCCTTTTCTCCGATGCTGATTCTGGCCGCACTGGCCTTGGTTGCTGGCGCCTGCGGCGTCTCCCGGGAGAGCGCAGGCAGCGGGGATGTTCTCGCCACGATCGACTTCGGCTCCGGCGACGATGCCGACGAAGTCAGCATCAGCCAGGGCGATCTCAATGCGATTGCCGACTCTGTCATCGCATCTGACGATTTCCGCATGATTGCCTACGCTCCCGATGCAACCGACAACGACATCAGGGCCGACATTCTCACTCGCCTGGTGTACGCCGAGGTGATCGATGCCGAGCTCGAGAAGTTGGGTGTCGACCCAGACGAAATTGACATCGAAGAGACCCGTGCGGGCTTCCAACAGCAGCTCGAGGGTGCCTACCTCGATCAAGAAGATCCGACCGCCTTCGCGGCCAACGTCGGTGACCAGATCGACCCGTTCCTCAACGTCCTGTCGTCCTTGGTCGCTCGCCAAGATCGACTCGGTCAGAGCCTCCTCGAAAACGTTGGCCCAGCCGAGACCATCGAGGTGCCGTGTGCGAGCCACATCTTGCTCGACTTCGCCGACACCGAGCTCGCCGATTCGCTGATCGGGCAGCTCAATGATGGCGGTGACTTCGCCACCTTGGCCATGGAGTTCTCGACGGGGCCAAGCGGTCCCGGCGGCGGCGATCTCGGTTGCGCCGACCCGACAAACTACGTGCCAGCGTTCGCCGAGGCGATCATCGATGCCCCCGTTGGTGAGATCATCGGCCCCGTCGAGACTGAGTTTGGGCTGCACATCATTGTGGTCAACGACATTGTCGAGCAAGAGGTCGGCCTGGCCGATCCGGCGCAACTGTCGGGGCAGGTGGTGCAGCAATCGCTGACCGAGTCCGTCATCATCGCCACGGCCGATTCGGGCTTCATTTGGGAGCCAGGGGCTCAGGCCTTCATTCTCGCTCCCGAGGGCTAGCCCCCTTCCATGACCGGCAAGATCACCGTCGTTGGCCTCGGGCCCGGAGGTGATGGCGACATCACCGAAGCCTCGGTTACCGCATTGAGGTCCGCCGATCGGATCATGGTGCGCACCGAACGGCACCCGACAGTCGCTCGTGTGCGCCACGAGGTTGCAGAAACGTCAGCCGAGCTCGGCTTTTTCGACTCGACATACGACGCGGCCGACACGATCGCCGATGTGTACCGGAGCATCGCCGATCAACTCGTCGACGCCGCCGCAGACGGGATGAAGACCGTCTATGCCGTCCCCGGCTCACCATTGGTGCTCGAACGATCTGTCACCCACCTGCGCAACGACGATCGCGTCGAGGTTGAGCTTGTGCCATCACTGTCGTTTCTCGACGTTGCGTGGGCTCGGCTTGGCATTGACCCGATCGAGGAGCGGGTCCGGCTCATCGACGGCCATACCTTCGCCACTGATGCTGCTGGAGATGTCGGCCCGATGTTGGTGGCCCACACCCACGCCGACTGGGTGCTCTCTGACATCAAGCTGGCGGTTGACGCTGACGACTCCATGACTGCCATCGTGCTGCAACGGCTCGGGACGCCCGATGAGAAGATCTTTGAAGTGCCGTGGTCGGAGCTCGATCGATCTGTCGTCGCCGACCATCTGACGTCGCTGTATCTGCCGAGGGTGACTGCGCCGGTTGCTGGTGAGTTGATGTCGACGGTGGCGCTGATGCAACGTCTGCGAGCGGAGTGTCCCTGGGACCAGGAGCAGACGCATCAGTCGCTGCGCCGGTATCTCATCGAAGAGACCTACGAGGTGGTCGAGGCCATCGATGGTCTCAGCGCCGAGCCGTCGCTGGAGGAATACGCCGACCTCGAAGAGGAGCTGGGGGATCTGTGGTTCCAGGTGCTCTTCCATGCCGAGTTGGCCACCGAAGCTGGAGCCTTCACCGTTGCCGACGTCGCCCGGACGGTGCACGACAAGCTCGTGTCGAGGCACCCGCATGTGTTCGGCGAAGTCCAGGCTGCCGACTCAGCCGCCGTTCTCGCCAATTGGGAATCGAACAAGTTGGTCGAAAAACAACGCGAATCGGTGATGGACGGCATTCCGCAGGCCCTGCCGTCGCTGTCGCTCGCCGAGAAGATCTTGAAGAAGACCAGCCGGCTCGGCGTTGCGGTTCCCTCTGATTGGCTAGACGAGCAGGTGTCAGTGGCCGCCAAGCTGGACAGCCTCGAGGTTGATGAGCGAGCACTCGGTGAGATGTTGCTTGCGGTGGTCGAGAAGGCGCGAAACCGAGGTCTTGACCCAGAGCGAGCGCTCCGCTCAGCTGCGCTTGCCTTCCGTGACCGGGTGCGATCAGCAGAAGTAGCGGGCCGCGAACCGGCCCCCTGGGTGTCCGGTTAGCCGATTCGAGCCCGCCGTTTCACGAGGGTGGCACGGCATCAGGTGGCGGTGGCGGCGGGGCGGCTCCTGGCGGGGGAGCAGGGGGTGTTGTTCCTGGCGGAGGCGCGTCAGGAACCATGAACTGTGTCATCTCGCCGGGGTCGTCGACGAGATCTTCGACCGGAGCATCGAGCAGGCTCGGATCCGTCAAGTCTGAGGTGGTTGAAAGATCGGGTGGACTGTTGATCCCGGGTGGTGGTGGCGGGGGTGGTGCGGCTTGGTCGGTTGTCGGCGGGGCAAAGTTGCCGGGCGGAGGTGCGGGCGACGTCGCTCCAGGCGGAGGTTGAAAGCCCTCAGCAGGCGGTGGTGGGAATCCGGCATCGGCTGGTGGTGCCGGGGGAGGGGCGAGGCCTTCCTGAGCTGGTGGCGGTGGGAACCCTGCGTCGGCTGGTGGTGGTGGGAATCCTGCGTCGGCTGGTGGTGGCGGGAATCCGGCGTCGGCTGGTGGTGGTGGGAATCCGCCGTCTGCCGGTGGTGCGGGCGGAGGGGTGAAGCTTTCCTGCGCGGGCGCCCACGCCGGTGGCGGTACGTCGGTGACACCAGCGGTCGCTGGTTCTGGTGCCGCGAAGCCTCCGGCTGGCGGTGGCGGAGGTGGCGCGCCTGCTGGCGGCGGGGGAGCGGGCACGTCCTCAGGTGAGGTAAAGGCGACAGCTGGGTCCGGGGACACGACGGGGTCCGGTAGCGCACTGGTAGGTACGGCACGATCGGGTATCGCATTGTCCGGTGTCGCAGACTGAGCGCTTTCGGTGGCCGGGTTTTCTGAAACAGAACTCTCTGGCGTCTCTTCCAGCGAGACGTCGGCAGTCTTGTCTGTCGCGCTCGTAGCAAACGGTTCCTCGTCGGCCGCTTCTGTGTCGGTTGGCTCTTCGTCGGCCGCGTTCTTCTCGGCAGGGCCGCTCTCGCTTACGTCTGGCGGTGGCAACACCGATGCCGCAGCCGCTGCGGGAGCCGCTGCGTCAACGGGCGCTGGTGAGGCCGCCGGGAGAATGCCGCTCACCTTTGAGGCATCGACTGCCACGACGGCACCAGCTCCGGGGACCATGCCGTCTCGCAATACAAAGCCGTCGCCCGCGTTCGTGTACGGGACGCTCGACAGTCGTAGCTCGACTTCGAACGCACCGACGACCTCGGTCGTCCAACCGGCTCGACCCTCGCCCTTTGCCACGATGTCTCCTGCGACGGCCTGTGCTTGGTCAAAGGCGAAGACGATCGGTTCGCCCTCAACGTCGAGCACCGCAGCTACTCCGGGAGGATTTGCAGAGACAACAAAGTCATGTAAGGCCGCAGCCACGCTCTCGAACGTCCATCGCCCGGATGCCGCCAGCTCATCGAGCATCGAGAGGGCCTGGAGCCCAGTAGCGACGTCACCTCCGGTGACAACGGTCATCGGCCCAGCGGCAAGAACACTGCCGATGCCGGGAATTACGCTGGCCCCGGAGGGCGATTCGCTTGTCATGGGTCCATCGTGACACGGCCGAGCGCAAGTTTCAGGATTGAGCCAAGTCGTGAGAGGGATGGATGATCCCCCGTTGCTTCGAACTCGGTGGGCAACGGGGTGATGGTTCTAGATTGCCCGGCATGGACGCCACGCCCATTCACCGGAACCCCGAGATCGTCGCCGTCAATAGACGACCAGCACACGCCTTGCCGCTGCGGCCAGATGCGATCTCGCTCGACGGCTCGTGGAGTTTCCAGCACTGGACCGGATCGCCGCCGCTTGCCAACGCGACTGATGCTGGTGACGAGGCGATCGACGTTCCGGGTTCGTGGATGTTGCAGCGACCTGGGGCATGGGGCATCCCGATCTACACCAACGTCATCTACCCATTCGACATCGGCGACTACCCCGAGATTCCCCTTGCTGACGAAGCCGGCGACTATGTGCGCACCGTCGAGGTGCCCGTCGAGTGGGCGGGTGACCGGATCGTGTTGCGGGTGGGCGGAGCGGAGTCGGCTCTCGAAGTGTTCGTTGACGATGTGTGGGTTGGCTATTCGACCGATTCTCGTCTTCCCGCCGAGTTCGATCTGACCGATCACCTGCGTGCGGGCGGTGAGTCGACGTTGCGGCTGCGGGTGCATCGTTGGACGGCTTCGACCTGGCTCGAAGACCAGGACATGTGGTGGTTGGCCGGTCTTCACCGATCTGTTCACCTCGAGCGCCAGCCCATCTTCGGCATCGCCGATGTGGCCTTCGAAACCATGGCGTTGCCATCCGAAGCGGGGGGACAAGCCGAGGTTGCGGTCGTGGTGGAGCTGATCGGTGGAGAGGATGGTGCTTCGATTGTTGTGGAACTCGCTGACGACACAGGTGTCGTTGTTGCCCAGGCCGAGTCTTCGCTGTTCGAGCAGGCCGACGACGAGTTTGGAGGGGAGTTGTGCCATGTCGAGCTGTCGGTCCCGGAGGCGAGGTTGTGGACGGCCGAGACACCCAATCTGTATCGGATAACGGTTGCTCTTCGTTCGCAGGACACGACGGCCGACCAGGTGGCAATCGCCGTCGGTATACGGACCGTCGAGACGATCAATGGGCAACTTCTCGTCAATGGGCGCCCCATCACGGTGCGCGGAGTGAACCGGCACGAACACGATGGCGTAACGGGTCGCTGGCAGAGCGATGAACTGCTCGAGGCCGACATCGCCTTGTTGAAATCGTCGAATATCAACGCAGTTCGGACCGCCCACTATCCGAACGATGAGCGGTTCTATGAGCTGTGCGACATCCACGGGCTCTATGTGATGGACGAGGCAAATATTGAGACGCACGGTTTGGTGCATCTCCCGCACGCGCTGCCGGCAAACGATGAGCGCTTTGGTGACGCGTTCATCGCTCGCGGTGTCCGCATGGTGCAACGAGATCGCAACCACCCGTCGGTGATTGCCTGGTCGCTCGGCAACGAAGCGGGCTTTGGCCCAAACCACCGGGCCATGGCGCAGGCCATGCGAGCCATCGACCCCAACCGGCCGATCGCCTATCACCCGGCCGAGACCGACGCACTGATTGACATCATCGGACCCATGTATCCAACTCGGGCCGAGTTGAATGAGCTGTCGGCTCGTGGCGATGACCGGCCAGTCGTCATGTGTGAGTACAGCCACGCGATGGGCAACTCGAACGGCGGGCTCGATGAATATTGGGATGACATCGAAGCATCGGAGCGAGCGTGGGGTGGCTTCATCTGGGACTGGGTCGATCAGGGGCTACGCCGAACAACCGAGGCAGGCACTGGGCAGACGGGCGTCGCGTGGTGGGCCTACGGCGGCGACTTCGGCGATGAACCGAATGATCGAAACTTCAACTGCAACGGCCTTGTTGATGCCGATCGCACGCCTCACCCTGCGCTTCGTCACGTGGCGTGGATCTACCGGCCTGTCGTGACCCGGAGTGTCGATCTCGATCGCGGCCTCATCGAGATCTGGAATCGGCGATCCTTCACCAGCACCGCCGACCTCGAAATGCGATGGACTGTTTCGGTCAACGGCGCGCCGGTCGAGAGCGGCACCCGCAACGTCGTGGTCGAACCGGCCCAGCGCGTGCAGGTCTCGCTCCCTCCCCCCGCCGCTGTCAACCATTCCGGAATCGACGAGGTTCGCCTACTCATCGAGTGGTTCGAACGAGGTCGAGACGCCAGCGCTGTTGCCTGGGACGATCTCGCTGTGCCGGTTTCGAGACCCGCGCCCCCGGTGTCGATCACCGACGGCCCGACCTCGACCGCGCTTGTTGAGAGCAACGACGTCGGGTTTGTCCTGAGCTCTGACGACACCGAGGTCATGGTTGGGTCGGACGGCGTGCCCACCAACTTCCGCTTCGGCGACCGATCAATCGACGTGTCGTGGGGCCAGCTCGGTTTGTGGCGACCGCCGACCGACAACGACGACGCCACCTTCGGTGACGAGATGTTGGTGACTCGCTTGAAGAAGGCCGGATTGCACG
This sequence comes from uncultured Acidimicrobiales bacterium, assembly GCA_937976305.1. Lineage (GTDB taxonomy): Bacteria > Actinomycetota > Acidimicrobiia > Acidimicrobiales > SZUA-35 > CALEWY01. Next base: position 2,002 of record CALJSB010000068.1, on the reverse strand, counting down.
AAGCCCAGCCCGAGCTGATCGGCGACTGGATGCTCGATCGCCCCGATACCACGAGCCGAGGCTCTGGCACCGTCCGAGCTTCGGCCAAGTTCGCGTTCACCGACCGTCTCACGGTTTCGTTGTCGTGGCTGATCGGGCCTGATGGTGATGTGGCCTTTGATGTGCGCGCTGCGGGTGATCTTGATCTTCCGCCGTTGCTTCGACTGGGGTTTGAGTTCGAGGTCGACGAGGCTTTGAGCCAGGTCGAATGGTTTGGCCCGGGGCCCGAGGAAAGCTATCGAGACCGCCATCGAGGTTTGATCGTCGCCCGCCACAAGACAACAGCCTCGGATTCGTTTTTTCCTTACGCCCGCCCGCAGGAGACGGGGAACCGCACGGACGTTCGCTGGCTTGCGCTCACCGACAGCAACGGAGGTGGCATCGTCGCGGTTGGTGATCCGCGTTTCGATGCCTGTGTCTTGCCGCATCGGGCGACAGCAATTGCCGCGGCGCAGCACCCCCACGAGATTCCTGCCGGAACGGGGACGGTGTTGCGACTCGATGCCGCTCACGCGGGGATCGGCACCGCAAGTTGTGGCCCCGGTCTCGACGCGGGCCACGACGTGCGACCGCCACACATTCGAAATCGCGTCGTTGTTCGGTCGCTCGCCCCCGGGGACGATCCAGGAGTGACTGCTCAACGCACCTCGACGTTGGCGAGACATCGGCAATGGCACTACTGAACGGCACTACTGAACGACGCTACTGAGCGGCACTACTAAGTGCGGTTATGGGCGTTAGTACCCCACGCTGGGTGGTTGGGTTGCGGGCCTCAACCTCTGCGGGCATCATCGTCGATAGGCCAACCCTGGCCTTTGTGGGCGAATCAACCCAGCGCACCGCTCGAATCGAGCGGTCAAGGTGTTCTCGGCGCCGCCGGTCGGTAACACTGCACGCAGGGAGTGAGCGGAGTTGTGACGTGCGAAAGTTTCTAGCAGTTGTTCTTGCGGTCTTCTTGACCGCCGTTGTGGGTGTTCCGGCGGCCGACGCTGCCGTTCCGGCTGCACCCACCGGGGTGACGGTCACCAATCCCACCTCGACAAGTCTCGACGTGAGTTGGACCGCAGCAGCGTTGGTCGATCCGCTCGTCGACCCACCGGTGCTCGACTATGTGGTCACTGTGACGCCACCCGATGTGGGTCCCGTCACTGTGGCCGCTCCGGGTACCTCCACAACCATTGCCGGCCTGTCTCCATCCACGACCTACTCGTTCACTGTCGTTGCCAACAATGCTGACGGGCCGAGCCCGGCATCAGTTGCGGCAAGCGGCGCCACCTCTGCACCTCCGGCTGTCGCTCCTGGCGCGCCGACAGGCGTCTCGATCGTGCCAGACGCGAGTAATACGGGTGTCGTCGTCTCCTGGACTGACGGAGCCATCGGAACTCCGCAAGAGACCTACACCGTGCAGGTTCTTCAAGTCACGGGCGGAGCACCAGTCCCGCCCGACGTGCAGATTGTTCGAGGCACCGAAACGGTGAGCTTCCCCGGGCTCACAGCAGGCACCTACAGCGCGACCGTCACAGCGATCAACAGTGCTGGCAGCCTGGCGGCGAGCACCACCGTGCCCGCCACTGTGGGGGCACCTCCCGGTCCGTTTACGGTGACCGCGTCTGCTGCGTCGCCAACCTCGATCAGCGCCTCGTGGACCTCGGCGGGTGGAAGCCCTGCTGCGGGCTACACGGTGTCGATCACTCCGAACGCGGGCACGGTCACTCAATCTGGCCTCGGCGCCACGATCACTGGGTTGAACCCGAACACGCTCTACACGGTGACGGTGACGGCTTCGAACGGGGTTGGGACCGACACCACCGGATCTGATTCGGCGACGACGCCGATCCAGACTGCAGCGCCTGGTCCGGTGAGTGTGACGGCGACTGCGACGTCGCCGACGTCGGTCAGCCTTGATTGGAACGATGTGTCGGGCAACCCGACTCCGACGTATTCGGTCGGCATCAGTCCCGCT
>CALJSB010000067.1 GCA_937976305.1 uncultured Acidimicrobiales bacterium | reverse complement strand
TTCATCATCGCCATCACAAAGACTGACGTGGCGAACGTCGTGGTGATCGTTGCGGCATCACCCATTCTCGCGGCCGTGTTCGCCTGGATCGTGCTTCGAGAGATGACCGAGCGCCGAGTGTGGATCGCCATTGGCATCACGATCGTTGGCATTCTGAGCGTCGTCTCTGGATCCTTGGGCGGAGCCAACCTGACAGGTGACCTGCTCGCCGTGCTCGCCATCGTTGCCTTCGGCGCCAACATCGTGTGGTGGCGTCGCGTGCCCGATCTCAATCGCTTTGTCACGCTTGCTCTCAGCGCGGCGATCGTGATGGTGACGACGTTGCCCTTCGCCGACCCCTTCGGCCTTGATGCCAGGGCCTACCTCGCCATCGCTGCCATGGGATTCGTGTTCAACCCGGCGGGTCGAGTGGCCCACACCAATGCTCCCCGTTTCGCTCCCGCTGCGGAGGTTGCGCTGTTCACTCCAATCGAAACGGTGGCCGCAACGACGTGGGCGTGGCTCGCGTTCAATGAGACGCCATCACCGACAACCGTGATCGGCGGGGTCATCGTGGTCGTGGGCGTTCTCTACGGAACGATCGGGGCCCAATCCACCCTGCGGAAGGATGGTGGACGACCCGAGGTTGCATGAGTACGGTCCCCGAACCGTAACGACGCGGCCTGCGTCGTGACCCGCAGGATTGAGGTGTTGTAGCCATGACCGTCGACCTCGTCGTCAGCCCTCGGATTCGGAAAACCCCGTTCCACGAATCGACCGTCAAGGCCGGCGCTACCGCCTTCACGGTCTACAACAAGATGTTGTTGCCGCTCACCTACGGCGACCTTGCCGAGGAGTATCGACGGCTTACCGAGGGCGTCACCATCTGGGACGTCTCGGTGGAACGTCAAGTTGAGATCTCTGGGCCCGACGCCGATGCGTGCGTGCAGTACCTCACCTCGCGGGATCTCTCGAAGATGAAGGTCGGGCAGGGCAAATACGTCGCCATGTGCGACCACGAAGGTCGCCTGCTCAACGATCCGGTGCTCCTCAAGCTGCACGATCGCTACTGGTTCTCGATCGCCGACAGCGAGATCCTGTTCTGGGCCCGTGCCGTTGCCGCCGAACGTGGCTTTGACGTCACGATTCGCGAGCCTGATGTCAGCCCGCTTGCGATTCAAGGTCCCCTCGCGGAGGATCTCATCGCCGAGCTGTTCGGTGAGTGGGTTCGCGATCTCAAGTACTTCTGGTTCGACGAAGCCGAGTTGAATGGGATTCCGCTCGTTGTTTGTCGCTCGGGTTGGAGCAAGCAGGGTGGCTTCGAGCTGTTCCTGCGAGATGGCACGCGTGGCAACGAGTTGTGGGATCTCGTTGTCGCGGCAGGGGAGAAGTACGACATCGGGCCAGCCGCCCCCAATCATGTCGAACGCATCGAGAGTGGGCTGCTTTCCTACGGCGGCGACAACACGCCAGATTCCAACCCGTTCGAGTGTGGGATGGCTCGCTACGTCGATACCGAGACCGACGTCGACTACATCGGAAAGGCCGCACTTCAGCAGATCAAGGCCGAAGGTCCGGCTCGGTTGCTGGTCGGGCTCGTGATCGATGATGGAACGGCAGGCACCGACGCATGGCCGCTCGAGCATTGCGTGCCCGTGCTGCAGAACGAGGCCGAAGTGGGCACGATGTGCGCCATTGTCGATTCGCCAAGGCTCGGCAAAACGATCGCTCTCGCTCAGATACAGACCGATGTCGTCGAAGCCGGGCTTCCCGTCGAGGTGACCTCACCAGATGGCTTGCTGACCGCAACGATCACCGCTCTCCCGTTCATCTAGCACTGTTCATCTAGGGCCGTTCATCTCGCTCGCAAGGCAAAGGGCAAAACCGCACCGGCGCCCGCTTCAAGCAAACGGAAGCCAGCGACGGTCAGCGTCCACCGGCTGTCGACCTGATCGTCGATCAACAACACCGCACCGGCGAGCACCTCGTCGTCTGGCAGAGCGGCAACGTCAACGGCGAGCCGGGCCCACACGTGCTGAACTTGATGGGCGGAGTTCGATTGTTCGGACTGGTAGGTGTTGTCGTCGATCTGCATCATGAGGGCCCGATGGACGGGGAGCTTCCCAAGCGACCCGAGGCCATTCGCCACTGCGTCGATCAACGGTTGGCGGCGCCGAGACGGCATGGGGCAGATCCACGTCGGCCGCGATTCCCAGTCCCACCGTTTCAGTACTGCTGCGCAGGCGTTCAGCACGTTGTCACCAACAACGATGGTGCTGGCGTCCAGGGTCTGGTCGATGAGCTCGCCCACGACGGGATTCCAGCCACCGTCGCCGAGTCGAGCTAAAGCTCGCCCCGGGTTGTTCTGTTTGTCCTTCTTTAGCCGGCCCTTCGGCTCGTCCAGGCCGCTCGGCCATTGCCGGCGAGGTTCGATCACGACATCGCCGCCCCGAAGGACCGCAGTCGCAGCGGCGACGAGCTCGGGTGCGGGCGTGGTGACCCAGGAGTGATCCGAGCAACGATCGCACCGCCCGCAGTCGTTCGCCTCGTGATCATCGAGCGCTTCGCGCAGGTAACGCAACCGGCATGTCGTGAGCGATGCCCAATTGAGCATCTGCGTCGATTCCTCACGTCGCAGGCGACGCAGCGTGTCAGCAAGCTCGTGGTTGTACGTCCAAGGCGTGTCGCTCTCGACGCGGAGCCAGCCCCCGCCAACTCGCTCAACTGCGCCGTCGACTTCGAGAATATTGAGGAGGGTCGAGAGTCGGCTTCGGCCGAGGTTTACCCAGCGCTCGAGATTGGCGATCGACGTCGGCTCGAACGGGTTGAGCTGGTCGAGCGCGGCTCGGCAAACGTCCTCAGATGGGAGTGAAACGGACTCAAACCATCGCCACACGGCCGCATCTTCTGCCGGGCGGGGGAGAGCAATCACCTCTGCGCTTGGCAGATTTCGGCCTGCTCGACCGATCTGTTGGTAATAGGCAACCGGACTCGGGGGGAGCCCGAGGTGTACACAGAAAGCGAGATCTCCCTTGTCGAATCCCATGCCGAGAGCCGACGTCGCAACCAGTGCCTTGAGGCTGTTTGCCTTGAGTCCATCTTCGAGTTCGAGGCGCCGCTCTGGATCGACAGAACCCGCATAGGCCTCGACGGCGTGGCCCTGGGCCCGGAGCCACGCTGCGGTGGTTTCGGCCTGCTCGACAGTGAGGCAATAGACGATGCCCGACCCTGGCAGCTGGTCGATGGATTCTGCCAGCCACGCCAAGCGGTGACCGTCGTCGGGCAGATCAACCACCGAGAGTCGCAGTGACTCACGGTCGAGCGACGTGCGAAGCACAACGGTGTCGGCGCCGAGTTGTTGGGCGATGTCGTCGGTGACACGTTGGTTCGCTGTTGCCGTTGTGGCCAAGACCGGTGTCCACTCGGGTAGGTCTGACAGGAGCTGCCGCAGTCGGCGGTAGTCGGGCCGAAAGTCGTGGCCCCAGTCTGAGATGCAGTGCGCTTCGTCGCAGACCAGGGCGAAGGCTCGCTGTCGCAACGTGTCGAAGACGCGCCTGCGGAACCCGGGATTGGCGAGGCGTTCCGGGGCGATCAACAGGAGGTCGATCCGATCAGCCAGGATCTCGGCCTCGATCTCGTTCCAGCTGTCAACGTTTGATGAGTTGATCGTGACGGCAGCCAACCCGAGCTGGTTCGCTGCCGCCACCTGATCGCGCATCAGCGCAAGCAGGGGAGATACGACCACCGTCGGCCCCCAACCACGATCGCGAAGCATGCGCGTGGCCGAGAAGTAGACCGCTGACTTGCCGAACCCCGTTCGGGCGACGAGCAGGGTCCGTTGCCGGTTGGCGACAGCCGCCGTCACCGCTGCGAGTTGCTCTGGGCGTGGCGATGCATCGGGGCCAGCGAGCGCCTGGATATGGCGGGCCAGCTCGACTTCGACCTCTTCGATTGTCGGGCGAGCAGGCTCTTGTTGCACTCGTTCAAGGTATCGATCGGTTCCCATCGAATGTTTCTTGCGACCCATTCATGAGGCCCAGAAGACCTACTCAAGGGGTGATTGTGACTCGTCGTCAATCACTTCATGGCGAAATCAAGAGTTGCAGGAACTACGTGGGTTGGGGTGATGTGCCTCCTCGGCGCCATCGTGTGGACGTTGGTTGGCGGAGACGAGTCGGCGCCAACCGCGACCGAGGACACGATCCCTGAGATCGTCATGCCGGACCTCGCGACCGAGGCGGGAACGCCGACAGAGATCGACTCGATCGAGGACGGCCTGCCCAACGAACGGGCCATCGACGACCGCGAGCAAGGCCAGTCGCAGAAGAGGGATGTCGAACCTGTAGAGCAAGCGACGGTTGCGCCAAGTACGACAGCTGGCAACACCGGTGACAACACGGCCACCAGCCGTGCCGTACCGCGCATCGTGGTTGGCGAGCGTGGCGACGTTGGTGCAACCCGCATTGGCGATTCGACGACTGCTGCGTCACCGGGCCAGGACGGTTCGCTGAACCCGAACGAAACTCCGACACCAACGGTGGGAACCATCGAAGTCGCTCAGCAAGGCGGCACCGTCGCCTCGACAACCGAAGCGCCAGCGACGACTGAAGCACCAACCACGGAGGCCCCAACCACGGAGGCCCCAACAACGGAGGCCCCAACAACGACCGCAGCACCGGCCCCGACGGCCGCGCCAACCACGGCCGCAAAAGCAAGCGACAGCCAAGCGACCGAGGGGGCCAACCGAACTGCTGAAGCCGCCGAAGCGCCAGAAGCCCAAAGTGCTAACGAGGCCCCGGCAACAACCGAAGCCCCAGCAACAACCGCAGTACCCGCCCCGACTGAAGTTCCTGCCCCGGAACAAGCCCCGGAAACAATCGAGGTTCCAGCCACGACGGCAGCGCCGGCAACGACAGAAGCACCAACGACGACGGAACCTCCGACCAAGGTCATCTCACCGACCACGGCCCCGAAGACCCCAGCAACCGAGGTTCCAGCCACGACGGCAGCACCAACAACCGCACCACCAACGACGACACCGTCCACCACGGCTGCACCGACCACGCATGCTCCGAGCACGACCGTTGCGCCCACGACTGCGACACCGACGACTGCGCCACCGACGACTGCGACACCGACGACTGTGGCTCCAACCACTGCACCTCCCACGACCAGTGCTCCAACCACGGCGGCACCGACGACGGCACCGATGCACCATCCGACAGGAGCGTCCAACGATCTCGGGGATCTCGACAACCCATCAGTGGTCTCCAACTACACCCACGTTCCTTCGAACCGCCTCAACATCAGTGCGTTGACCTCGGACTTCGCTGGATCGGTCAATCCGCACCGCAAGCAGGGACAGTTCCGGACCCGGTGCCAGTTCTCGCACCTCGCCTATGACGATCCCATCGTGTTTCCGAATCAGCCGGGGGCAGCTCACCTGCACATGTACTTCGGTAACACCGAGGTCAATGCGCACAGCACCGCCAGCAGCCTGCTCAATTCCGGCGGCGGAAGCTGCCAGGGTGGCGAGCTGAACCGCTCGGCCTATTGGATCCCGGCGGTCTTTGATGACAACGACGACGTACGCATCCCATACGACTTCGTTGCCTACTACAAGACTGAACGCCCTGACTTGGTCGAAGAGATGCCGAACGGTCTCAAGATGGTGACCAACAGCGCAGCAGCCACACCCAAGGTGAAGTGGTCGTGTGCTCGCAACCGTGACGTCAACCTCGAATACAACATCGGAAACTCGATGCCCAGCTGCGACAACGGCGACATGGTCAAGGCTTCGATCGCTTTTCCCGAGTGCTGGGATGGTCGTCTCGACTCCGCCGATCACAAGAGCCACCTCAGCTACATGAAGCAGGGTTCGTGCCCGTCGAGCCACCCCCGAGTGATTCCGACGGTTACCTACAACATCTACTTCCAGCACGACGGCAACACCGCAGACTGGTACCTCTCGAGTGACCGGATGCACGGTGCAGCTCAGCACCAGAATGGCACCACACTGCACGCCGACTGGTTTGGAGCGTGGAACGAAGACGTAGTCGACGAGTGGAACACCAACTGCCTCCAGGCTCAGGTGAGCTGCCACGTCGGCCCGATCAGCAACGACGTCAAGCTGAAGTCGTTCAGCAATGACGATCGCTATCACGGTCCAAACACGATCCGTGACGGACGTCTGCAACCATCGCTGCATTGATCGTCAAGGTCACGGCGTTGCGCGCCGACAACCAACAAGACACCGCTCGGTGACTGCGGCGAGAACTGTGTCCAGAGAGTGAGACAGAAACTCAGAGAGTAGTACTCATCTGACTGTCCCAAATTGCTTCGACCGAGCACCTACTCTTTGGCCAGGTTCAGCCGATGGGACCCGAGCGGACCTTGATCCCGACCCCGTTCTGCAAAAGAAGAGAGCTTGATATGGCAACAGCCACCTTGCCGCCCGAATTGCGGTTGACCCACCTCAAACAACTGGAAGCCGAAGCCATCCAGATCATTCGCGAGGTTGTGTCGCAATTCGAGCGCCCCGTGATGCTGTACTCAATCGGCAAGGACTCCTCGGTCCTGCTGCACCTGGCTCGCAAGGCCTTCTTCCCTGGAAAGATCCCGTTTCCCCTGCTCCACGTCAATACGACGTGGAAGTTCCGGGAAATGATCGAGTTCCGCGATCGGATGGCTGACGAGATTGGCTTCGAGCTGATCTCACACACGAACCAAGAAGGCGTCGATCAAGGCATCAACCCGTTCGACCACGGTTCGAAAAATTACACCGACATGATGAAGACGCAGGCTCTCAAGCAGGCGTTGGACATGGGCGGCTACGACGCAGCCTTTGGTGGCGCACGCCGCGACGAAGAGAAGTCACGAGCCAAAGAGCGTGTGTTCAGCTTCCGTGACAAGAAGCACCGTTGGGATCCAAAGAACCAGCGCCCTGAGCTCTGGAGTCTTTACAACGGTCGGGTCAACAAGGGCGAGAGCATTCGCGTGTTCCCGATCAGCAACTGGACCGAACTCGACGTCTGGCAGTACATCCACCTCGAAGACATCGAGATCGTGCCGCTGTACTACTCAGCGATGCGTCCCGTCGTCGAGCGCGATGGCGTGATCATCATGGTTGATGACGACCGCTTCCAGTTCGAAGAGGGCGAAGAGCCCGAGATGCGCTCAGTGCGATTCCGCACCTTGGGCTGCTACCCGCTGTCTGGCGCTGTCGAGTCGACCGCAGACACGCTGCCGCAGATCATCCAAGAGATGCTGCTGGCGACCCGTTCAGAACGTGAGGGCCGAGTCATCGACTACGACCAGTCCGGATCGATGGAAGAAAAGAAGCGCGAGGGCTATTTCTAAACATGAGCCACCAATCAGAACTCATCGCAACCGACATCGACGCCTATCTGGCTGAGCACGAGCGCAAGGATCTCCTTCGCTTCCTCACCTGCGGCAGCGTCGACGACGGCAAATCAACGCTCATTGGTCGTCTTCTGCACGACTCGAAGATGATCTACGAAGATCAGCTTGCAACCCTCGAGGCAGACTCGACCACGCAGGGCTCCGCCGGTGAAGAGGTCGACTTGGCCCTTCTCATGGACGGACTCAAGGCCGAGCGTGAACAGGGCATCACCATCGATGTGGCCTACCGCTACTTCTCGACGGCGAAGCGCAAGTTCATCATCGCCGATACGCCGGGCCACGAGCAGTACACCCGCAACATGGTGACGGGCGCCTCAACCTGCCAGCTCGCCATCTTGATGGTCGACGCTCGTCACGGTGTCATCACCCAGACCAAGCGCCACAGCTTTATTGCCAGCCTTCTGGGCATCCGCAACGTCGTTGTTGCCATCAACAAGATGGACCTCGTCGACTACGACGAAGCTCGCTTCCACGAGATCAGCGACGAATACCGAGAGTTCTCAAAGACCCTCGACATCGGTGATCCCTACTTCCTCCCGATGTCGGCATTGCTTGGCGACAACGTGGTCGACAAGGGCGAGAACCTCGACTGGTTTGACGGTCCGACGCTCATGCAGCATCTCGAGACCGTTGACGTCGAAGTCGGCGTTGATCTCGAGAACTTCCGCATGCCCGTGCAGATGGTCAGCCGACCAAACCTCGACTTCCGAGGCTTTGCCGGCACGATCTCCTCGGGCACCATCAAGCCAGGCGACGAAGTGATGTCGCTTCCATCTGGTGTGAAGTCAAAGGTCGCTCGCATCGTCACCTTCGACGAAGATCTCGATGTGGCCGGCCCTGGCCGCGCCGTCACGATCACGCTCGAAGACGAAATCGATGTGAGTCGTGGCGACATGCTCGTCAAGACCGATTCTGAGCCGGTTCGGGCGCATGACATCGACGCCATGGTGGTGTGGATGTCAGAAGCACCTATGGAAGTCGGTCGTGAGTACCTGATGCAGTCGACCAATGGGCTCGGCAACGCAACAATCACGACGGTTCGCCACCGGGTCGACATCAACACGCTCGAAGAAGAGAGTGCCAACGAACTCGAGCTCAACGACATCGCCAAGTGTGCGATTAGTTCTGACCGAGAGCTGCTCTTCGATCCCTACAGCAGCAACCGCCAGACCGGTTCGTTCATCATGGTCGACCGCATGACCAACGCAACGGTCGCAGCTGGCATGATCACCGGCGCTGCTTCAGCCTGGGATCGTCAGCCAAATGAGACGCTGACCCGTCAGGTTTCTGCGGTTGAGGCAACCGAGCGTGCCGTCCGTTTCGGACAGCAGCCGTGCACCGTCTTGCTCACTGGTCTTACCGCCGCCGGCAAGTCGACCATCGCTACGGCGCTCGAGCGTGAGCTCTTCGACCGTGGCAAGGTGTCGCTCCGTCTCGACGGCGAGAACGTTCGCATGGGCATCAGCCGCGATCTTGGCTTCTCGAGTCAGGAGCGTTCGGAGAACCTGCGTCGTGTCACCGAGGTCGCTCGCCTGGCCAATAGCCAGGGGATCATGACCATTGCCGCCCTCGTGGCGCCGACGGCTTCGGTTCGTGAACGAGCCAAGGACCTGATCGGCGAGGATCGCTACATCGAAGTCTTTGTCGACACGCCACTCGACGTGTGTCGTGATCGTGATCCAGATGGCATGTACGCCGCCGCAGACCGGGGCGAAATTCCCATGTTCCCTGGCGTCTCGGCCACCTACGACCGTCCAACCGACGCTGATCTCACCATCGACACGTCGGTTCAGTCTGTCGATGAGTGCGTGAGTGCCATCCTCCGAGTGCTCGGCGATCGCGGCTTCCTCCGCGGCACGATCCTCGGCTAGGGAGCAAGCACATGTCGCAGGCCGAGCCTGTCTCAAAGAACATCGTTCGTGCCGATGGTCGGGTGTCTGGTGATGACCGGACAGCCAACCTCGGCCACGAATCGATGACCGTCTGGTTCACGGGTCTTTCCGGGTCGGGCAAGTCAACGCTTGCGTTTGCCGTCGAAGAAGCCCTGGTGGCCAAGGGCGTTGCCGCTTACGTGCTCGACGGCGACAACGTCCGCTTCGGACTCAACTCTGACTTGGGCTTTTCGGCGGAGGACCGCACCGAGAACATTCGTCGAATTGGCGAGGTGTGCCGGCTGTTTCAAGACTCCGGCATGGTCACGCTCACGGCATTCATCTCGCCGTACATCGCTGATCGGGATCGAGTGCGTGCCCTTCACCCAGAAGGAAGGTTCGTCGAGGTCTTTGTCGACACGCCACTTGAGGTAGCCGAGAAGCGCGACGTGAAGGGCCTCTACAAGAAGGCTCGGGCCGGCGAGATTCCCGACTTCAGCGGTATCTCGGCCCCGTATGAGGCTCCAGAGAATCCCGAGATCACGGTCGATACCAGCAAGCCCATCGAGGCCTGTGTCGAACAGATCGTCGAGCAACTCGGTCTCTAGTACGGCCAGTTCGAAAGTGGGTTGCTAGGTTTGGCCGCCATGGCTGGACTCTTGCCCGATATTGACCCTGACGGACTCCTCGAGTTTTCCGTCGTCTACACCGACCGTGCGCTCAACCACATGAGTGGCAGCTTTCAGACGGTGATGAATGACATCTCTGCCTCTCTCAAAGAGGTGTATGCCGCTGACGCCGTTGCGGTGATTCCTGGAAGCGGCACGTTCGGCATGGAAGCCGTCGCCCGTCAGTTCGCAACCGACAATGAGGTCCTGGTGATCCGCAACGGCTGGTTCAGCTATCGATGGACCCAGATCTTCGAAGCCGGCGGGATCCCGTCGTCATCAGCCGTGCTGATGGCCCGCCAACTCGAGGACGCCACCCAGTCTCCGTTTGTTCCTCCACCCGTTGACGAGGTCGTCGATGCCATTGCGGCCAACGAGCCATCGGTGGTGTTTGCCCCGCACGTCGAAACCTCCGCCGGAATGATGCTGCCAGACGATTACATCGCAGCAGTCGCCGACGCCGTGCATGCGGTCGGTGGCCTTTTCGTGCTCGATTGCATTGCATCAGGTACTCGCTGGATCGACATGGCGGCCACTGGGGTCGACGTCTTGTGCTCGGCTCCGCAGAAGGGTTGGAGTTCCACACCGTCGAGCGGTCTCGTGATGCTGAGCAGCCGAGCCGTCGAGGTCATGGAGGGCACGACGAGCACCAGCTTCGCCTGCGACCTGAAGAAGTGGCACCAAATCATGCAGGCCTACGAAGGTGGCGGACACGCCTACCACGCCACCATGCCGACCGATTCGCTGCGAGCCTTCCGAGACACCCTGAACGAGACCAAGGCTTGGGGGTTCGACAACGCCATGGCGGCCCAGGTCGAACTCGGTGCACGTGTGCGAGAGTTGTTGTCCGACGCAGGTTTCGTGAGTGTCGCCGGCCAGGGCTTTGAAGCTCCCGGCGTCGTCGTGAGCTACACAAGCGATCCCGATGTGAAGAGCGGCAAGAAGTTCGCTGACGCAGGGGTACAGATTGCCGGCGGCGTACCGCTTTCGGTCGGGGAGCGTGACGACTTCTCGACCTTCCGTATCGGCCTCTTCGGCCTCGACAAACTCAAGGACGTCAACACCACTGTCGCGAGCTTCTCCCAGACGTTGGAACAGATCACGAATTCGTGAGACGACGGCCCTGGGTCGTCTGACGAAGGCAGCGATAGTCAGGCGAATGTCAGCCTGGTGTGATTAGCTCGATCCCTGAGCAGTAGCGAAACGCTCCCAACGTGAGGGGGTTTGGGTGGTTCGCTCGTCGAAGGGGTGATGAGACAACCCGAGCACCAGCTCGTGGCGCGGTCCGAACCTCCTGGAGTCACCTTTGCGACCGTCTACGACGAGCACGTCCAAGAGGTGTACCGCTTTGTCCATCGTCGCTGCCGAGATCACTCGCTCAGTGAAGACATCACACAAGAGACCTTCATTTCAGCCGTTCATCGCACAGACGATCCGTCCACGATCACGATCGGCTGGTTGATCACGGTTGCCAAGAACAAGTTGATCGACGTACTTCGTCGGGAGGTGCGGTACTCCGAGAAGATTCGACTCATCGGCGCTGATGCAGACGCTGCGATCGACGCGGACCTTGTTGAACGGTTGCGAGTTGAGGCCGCCCTCAGTCAACTGCGACCGGACTATCGACTCGTGTTGACGCTGCACTATCTCGATGGGTTCACGGTGCCTGCGCTCGCCGATCACCTCGATCGATCGGTGAAATCGGTTGAAGGACTCATCACGAGGGCCCGGAGAGACTTGCGCGCTGCTCTCGACGAAACCGGCGACGCTGAGCATCAGGGCGGTGGATCATGACTGATCTTGAACGCCTGATTGATGTGTCTGAGGGCGAAGGGCCCTCGCCAGAGTTCGTGGCTGCTCTGCGCCAACGGGTACTCGCCGAGGCCGCGAAGAGACCCGAGCCGAAGAACGGCGCCATGGTTATCGACCTCAACGATCCACGCCGGAACAAGAATGATCCGGAGAACCGGACCTGGGGAACGACTCGTCTGATACTGGCCGCCGCAGCTGTTGTGCTTGTCGTCGGTGTCGCAGCGGTCGTGGCTGTCCAGAACAGTCGTGGAAGCGAGATCATCGAGCCGACCGAAACAACCGTGCCGAATGAGATCGAGCCAGACCCAACCACCATTGAGCCGCCCGAGACACCCGAACCCGTCTTTCAGAGGGGCGCAACTCGGCTCGACTCGCGAGAAGTCGCGCTCGACACGGGTACGTATCGAGTCGATGAAGTGGGAACACCGTTCACGTTCGCTATTGACGCTGAGCTCACCGATTCGTTTGCTCTGGTATTCAACTACGACGGGCGAACGACCATCGCCGATCCGCAGAGTGCCGGGGCTGCAGATCGTGACATCGTCTTCACGCGGGTCTCCACGTTCGTTGATCCACGAGATGCCCGATCCGTCCCGGGTGAGGGCAACGAAGGGTGGCCAGCCAACGATGCTGCGGGCTGGCTCGATAATCTCGATGATCCGTACATCGTGAGCGACCGACAACAGACAACGCTCGGCGGACGCCCAGCGATCAGGTTTGATCTGCGGCTCGTCGACGACGCATGCGATCAGCCCGCTGACTTCTGCGTCTTCCTCTCAGGTAACCACGAAACCCAACCCCGCCAGATCAAGTCGGGCTCGGTGTATCGCGTCTGGATCGTCGATCAGGGCGATGCCGACCCAGTCCTGGTATCAGTCGGAGTCGATACAACCGCTGACGTTGGTTGGTTCGCCACTGCGGAGCAACTCCTGCAGACGGTCGCGTTCGGCGAACCTGGACTGAGTCCGGGCATCGCCCTCGCAGAGGGCACAACGAAACTGCCATTTCTCGACGGGATCCGCATCGAAACTCCGCCCGCAGCCTCGGCTGTGAGAAGACAGGGCAACGACGCTCACGGGCAGATTCTCCTCGATGATTGGGCTGCCTCGACGGAGTTCGTAACCAACCCACGATCTCTCGACGGAACCCTGCTCGCGGGAACCGACGCCCTGGTCGGGCATCTCGGTGTGCTTGATATCGACGTGACCGAGCTCGACAGTGACACGGTCGGCGGATTCGATGCTCGCGTCTTGGAGTTCGCCGGTTCGATCCTCGAGCCGGGCTTCGCTCTCGACGCAGAAGGCTCTGTCGTCT
The DNA here is from genome assembly GCA_937976305.1 of uncultured Acidimicrobiales bacterium. Taxonomy (GTDB): domain Bacteria; phylum Actinomycetota; class Acidimicrobiia; order Acidimicrobiales; family SZUA-35; genus CALEWY01. The sequence goes on along the minus strand of CALJSB010000067.1, from coordinate 13,163 downwards.
GGCGACAGAGTCGCCGCTCGCGCCTGTGGGTCGTTGAGCACCCCGATCGCGGTTTGCTGGTGATCTCTGCCGAGGCGTTCGAAAACGCAGACTTCTCGTTCCCCGCGGCGATCGAGCAGACCGAAGCGTTGCTGTCGACACTGGAGTTCGTCGAACCCGACGAGTGACAGTGAGGGGATTGCAGCACCACGATCGTTGAAGGTCATACGTTCACGAGTTGCCCGGCACCACCGGGTCGGGGGGAGTCCACAATGCAGATCCGACGAGTCACCGCACTGTTCGCCATGTGCGCCCTTGCGCTGGCTGCGTGCAGCAACAGCGATGACGAGGCCAGCCTCGATGCATCGGATGAGGCTGAACAACCGAGCGCCGAAGCGGAGGTAGACGAACCAGCCGACACCCCAGCGGATCTCGAAACGGAGGTAGAAGCGGAGGCAGAGGAGCCAGCTACCCCAGCGGAGTTCAACGCGGATGCCGCGGTGTTCTTCGACCAGTTCACCTCGATTGGCCCCGGCAGCCATCGCATCGACACGATCGGCACGCCGTTCTCATTCGATTTCGATGCCGCACTGTTCGTCGGCCCGAATAGCTACGGGCAGTTCGTCCTCGCCGACCCTGAGAGTCGTGGGCCGACCGACCGAGACCTCGTCGTCATGAGGCTCACGGACCTGGTCGATCCGGCCGATCTCGACACTCCGCTTGAGCTCCCGGGGCCTGGATGGCCGGCATCCGACTTCAGGGGCTGGGTCGACAGCCTGGATCCGGGGCTCGTCGTCTCACCCATCGAGTCGACGATGATCGGCAATCGTGTTGCATCGACTGCCGAGCTCCAGTTCGGCAAGCTGTCCTGTGAGGCCGATACCATCTGTTACCTGGGTCGGAACAAGTTTCTGAACGGCCAGGACCTCGTGACAGACGTGCGCTACCGCATCTGGGTTCTGGACGAAGGAGACACCGATCCGATCTACCTGATCGCTGCCGTAAAGCGTGCCGAAGACGAAGCCTGGCTCGACACGGCATCGCAGATCGTTGAGACGATCGCGTTCGGCGAGGATCAGCCGAACGTCGTCGCCCTCGAACCGCCCGGGCCGGTCACCATGCCGTTTCTCGGGGGCATCACTGCCGAGCTGTCGAGTGAGCTGTTCGTCATCGACGACGTGTTCGGACGGGTCGCCAATCGCACCGAGCCGGGTGTTGAGGCCGAGTTCCTCCTCAACCCTCGCACGGCCGAGAACAAACTCCTCGAGTCGACCGATGATCTGATCTCGCACCTCGAGACCAACGGTGCTGTCATCAACGAGATCGAGTCGACCGTCATCGACGGCATCGACGCACGCGTCTTCGATCTGGGGATCGATGCCAACGGGACTGGTCCGATCATCATGCCTCGGGCCGAAGGCGGAGGCTGGGCCGTGCCACCGCAGGCTCGCCTATGGGCGATCGAGCACCCGGACCGGGGACTGCTCATGATCACCGCCGAGGCCTTCTGGGAGCCGGACACCAACTTCCCCATCATCCTTGAACAGACCGAGCCAATAATCGAATCGCTCGAATTCGTTGACCTTGGCTGAAGTTTCCTGAGGGGGTTGAACGTTGCTGTTCGTTGATGTTGGTGGGGCTCGAAGAGCCGGGGCACCTCGAACAACCCGCTGCATTCCCGCAGGCGAACAACGGCTCAAGGAGGAAATGAGCATGAACACACGGCATTCCCGAAGAGGCGGCCTTGGGCGACGAGGATTGGTCGCGGCGATTGCGACGCTCGCCATGTTGTCCGTCACGCTGGTGAGCCCGGCTGATGCTGCCAACAGACGAGTGTTCCAAGTCGATGAGCCGATTGGCTTCTTCTATGGAACGTTCGAGGCAGACGACAACTATGTGATGGTCGTCGGCGGACCGGCCGAAGCATTCTGCGAGGAGTACCCGGAGGACCCATTCCTTGGGGCGCCGGGTAGCGCCAAGGCACTTGTGATCGAAAACGCCGACGGTTCCGGAGAGGTCAGGGTCGAGAGCTTCGGCCAGCCGCTCTTCATCTACGAGAGTGGCCCATTGGAGGCCCCGCCATTCATCTACTCGTTCTGCGATGCGTACTTCGCAGGCGAACCGACGCCTGAACCATTCGCCGAGGGCACCGCAAAGCTCAAGGTGCGAGATCAGTGGGACGCCAACGGCAACGTGCAGGTGTTCAACCAGGCCCGAGGTCGTGTGTTGGATGCGGAGGGGAACCAGTACTACGTGCACGGTTCAGCTGACTTCGAGGTGATCGGGGGCGAACTGCAGGGCAATCCGGCGGACTTCGTCGACTTCGAGTTCAGGCGCTTCCCCCGGAAGTGATGCGCGGAAAGGGGCAGGGAGTGGCGTCCCTGCCCCTTTCGCTTCAACTGATATGGGCTTGATCAGTTGGTCTCGGTGATGGCCTTGTACTCGGTGGACTCGGCGAACCAAATCACCATGTCGACTCGGGTAAAGAAGCCGGTCTCGAGAGCTTCGATCCAGAACGCTTCACCCGTTGGCTCCGGGTTGCGGTCCATGATCTCGACGTAGACGAATTCGACCCATTCCTCGTTGCTGTCTTCAACGATTCGGTTGCCGAAGATTGAACGGAACTCCGGGGAGTCGGCGAACCTTGCCACCATCTCTTCGAAGGACATTCCGTCCGCTCGTTGGTCAACCCACCACTGGAAGCCGGCGAGGTCAGGGGTTCGGCCAAGCATGGCTGAGTAGGTCCGGACGACCTGCCCCTCGAGGCCGGAGGCCCCGACGAAGGGAGAAGCCGGTTCGGTCTCTTCCTCTTCAGGTTCTTCCTCTTCAGGTTCTTCAACTGGGGGAGCAGTGACCGTCACATCGACGGTGACCTCTGCATCGCCTTCACCATCCGTCACGCTGAAGGTGACCGTGTGGGCACCCGCCTCGTTCGGAGCGGTGAAGGTGATGGTCGTGCCGTCGTCAGTAACCGAACCGGCACTGGCAGAGACCGAGTCGGCTGCGATGCTCAGCGCATCGCCATCGACGTCGGTGCTGCAGCTGAGTGCGGCGATGTCGATCGAAGCCCCAGCTTCAACCTCATACGGACCGCACGCAACCGCAACCGGGTCGTCATTGACTGCATTGATGGTCACGTCGACCGTTGCTGTCGCTGACAACTCCCCGTCGCTGACACGCACATCGAAGGTGTCGTCGCCATTGACGTCGGCATCAGGCGTGTAGGTGATCGTGGTTCCGTCAACACTGACTGACCCGGCTGCCGGGCCAGCAATCACGGTGATGCTGAGGTCATCGCCTTCGACGTCGTTGACGTCGAGGTCGATATCAACCGAACCGTCTTCAGCAACCGTGGCGGTTTCATCCTCGATGGTCGGGGCATCGTTTACGGAGCGCACATTGATCGTGACGGTGTTGGTAGCGACGCCACCGTCTCCGTCATCAACCTTGAAGCCGAAGGTTGCCAGGCCTGACCAGTTCTCTTCTGGGGTGAAGGTCATGGTTTGGCCGTCGATGTCGACCGAGCCGTTCTCTGGAGCAACCTCCAGGGTTGGGACAAGGTCGTCGTCTTCAACGTCGAAGATCTTGAGATCGAACTTGAGAGCGGAATCCTCCGCCGTGTTCCGATTCTCATCCTCAATCGTGGGCAGATCGTTGACAGAGTTCACGGTGACCTCAACCTCAGCAACGACGAGCACTGAACCGTCGGTCACGAAGTAGACGAAGTCGTCCGTACCAAAGAAGTTTTCGTCTGGCGTGTAGTTGACCTCGCCGTCGATCAGTTCAACGGTGCCGTTTGCGGCAATGCCGACCCTTGTCACCGAAAGCTCGTCGCCATCGATGTCGGTGTCGTTAGCGAGCACGTCGACAGTGACAGCCTCATCCTCGTTGGTCGAGGCGGTGTCATTGGCTGCCTCGAGCGAGTCGTTCTGTCCGAGGACTTCAACGATGAGAACACCGGTCGTCGTGGGGCAGTACTCGCCCCCAATTGGTCCGAATGGGCCGAACCGGAACGGGTCGAACTCGAACGAGCAGTCGATCGTGGACGAACCTTCCCAACCAGACCAATAGGGCTCAAAGTCAGATCGAATCTCGTACTCGATTTCGAGCGTGCCGACGAAGTTCGGATCGGGTTGCACCCGAATGCGATCATCGACGAGGAACGCGAAGCCGTTCTCGGGCTGCGTGATCGACAGGATCTGGAGCTGTTGGTCATCGAAGTCGCCTTCGATCTCGTCGTCGTCATCGCCAATGGACGTCAGCGAATCATCACTGAACACGATGTCGAATTCTTCATCGAAGTCGTAGTAGTGATCGACGGGATTGTCGGCGTCGTAGTCGTTCTCCAGCACCGAAACCCAGACGACATCGTCCTCATTGACGTAGGCCACATCTTGTTCGGCCACTGGGAAGTCCAGGGTTGGTACAACCCACACGTAGACGGTTGCCGGCTCCGACTCGAGCTCGCGGTCGGTGATGACGTACGAGAAGGAGAAGAAACCAGACCAGTCGTCGACGGGAGTCAACTCGATGGCTCCATCGACGACCTCGAACGATGCGATATCGGCATCGATCGAGATGCTCTCGACGACGATTTCGATGTCATCGCCGTCGACGTCGTAGTCATTGTCGAGCACAGGAAGAAGCGTGACCTCGTCCTCGAGCACAACCGTGCGGGTCGGGAGATATGAGTAGCTCTCGGTTTCGGTGTCGTAGACGTAACTGAATGCGGAGTGGTCGTTTTCGAAGTCGTCGTACTGGGCGACTGGAGCATCGTTGACCGGGGCAATGTTGACTGTGACCGTGACGTCAACATCGTTGATGCCGTCGGTAACGGTCACGACGAACGTGTCTTCGCCGTTGGCGTCAGCATTCGGCGTGTATGCCACGGCGGTGTCAAACACGACCTCCGAAATGCCCAGATCGCCGTCATCGGTTGCTGAAACCCGCAATACCTCGCCATCCACATCGGTCTGGCCATCACCGAGAATCGTGATCTCAACGGTGTCTGCATCTTCGAGGATGTCGATCGACACGTCGTCGACGACGGGGATGTCATCGACTGGATTGATGTTGACCGTGACGGTGACATCGATCGGATTCGTGCCGTCGGTGACGGTCACGGTGAAGGTGTCTTCGCCGTTGGCGTCGGCCGCGGGCACGTACGTGACGGTCCCTTCCTCGAACGTCGTCGTGCCGAGCGTTCCGTCGGTGGTGTCAGAGATCGAGAGCAGTGTTCCGTCTGCGTCGGTTTGACCCTCCAAGAGGACTCCGATCGCAGCAAATGCGGCATCTTCGTCGATGTCGTGCGAGATGTCGTCCACGACGGGGATGTCGTCGACTGGGGCGATGTTGACCGTGACCGTCAGGTCAGTGTCGTACTCGCCATCGCCGTCGGTGACGGTCACCGTGAAGGTGTCTTCGCCGTTGGCGTCGGCCCCGGGCACGTAGGTGACGGTCCCGTCCTCGAACGTCGTCGTGCCGAGCGTTCCGTCGGTGGCATCGACGATTGAAAGCACGTCGCCGTCAACGTCGGTCTGACCCTCCAAGAGGACCGGGATCGCAGCAGACGCAGCGTCTTCGTCGATGTCGATCGAGATGTCGTCGACGGTGATTGGGTCCTGATCGCCGTTGGCAATCGAGACGATCACTTCGGCTTCGCTACCACCGTTCACCGTGTAGCTGAAGGTGACGTCATTGAGCGAGTCGCCCTCGTGGGTGTAGCGGATCTCGTTTGCTTCGATGACTGCGGTGCCAACACTTGGGGTCGAGACGCTCTCGATGTTGAGCGGTCCTCCGTCGACATCGGTGTCGTTGGTCAGCACGTCGATGAGCACGGTGTCGGCCTCGTCAACGTTGGCGGTATCGGCGACGGCGACTGGGGCATCATCAACCGGTGACAGGCCGACAAACACGATCCCGGCTGAACCTCCGTTGAGTTTGTACTCGAACAAGCCAATACCAGCGGAAAGCTCGTCTGGAGCTGTGTAGTCGATCGCTCCTGTTTCTTCATTGATCGCCACCTCGCCGTCAGCCCAGGACGTTGCGCTGACCACTTCCAGTGTGCCTCCGTCCGGGTCGGTCGCGTACGACAGGACGTCGATAGAGATCGTTTCTTCTTCGGCGGCATCCTGATCGGGCACTGCGCCAGCGACGGGAAGATCATCGACAGGCTCGATGGTCACGTTGACTGTCGCCGATGCTTCGCTCGTTCCGTCACTCACCGTGTAGTCAAACGAGGTGCTCGTCGCTACATCGTCTGTGGCCTCGAAGGTGACCGAGCCCTCGTCAAGATCGACAGTGCCGATCGTGCCGGTGGAATCTATCGAAGTGATCGTGAGCTCTTCGCCGTCGAGTTCGACGTCGTTGGCCAAGATGGCAGCGGTGACATTGACGGCCGGGCCGTTCTCCACAATCGCATCAGCTTCGCCTGCGTCTACGGCAGGTACGTCGTCATCGAACGCCACTGGCGCGTCATCAACGGGGTTGACGGTGATGGTGACGGTTTCGGTCTCGGTTTCATTGGTGCTCGGGTCAATCACGTCATACGTGAAGGAATCAGTGTCGTTGAAGTCAGGATCGGGTTCGTAGGTGAACCCAGTCGTCAGTCCGCCAGAGATGACCTCGCTCACCGAGCCATCACTTGCCGGGCTGAAGCCGGTGATTTCGACACCAGCGTCGTCGTTGCTCAGCACCTGGATGACGACGGGAAATGCATCTTCGTCAATGATGGCGGTGTCAGGATCGGCAATTCCGCCTGACTGAGCACTCGCAGCTACGGGGGCCAATACGGAAGCGCCACCAAGCAGTGACGCTGCGATGGCGTGCGGGAGTCTGCCCCGCAGGCGGGCAAATCTAGACAACATTGTGTCCCTCAACTTTCTGAACCTGCCGGGCGATCCAGCACGTGACTGTCCGTCTGCTATCGGAGTGACGTCCCCCCAAATTGAGGGTTTGGCAATGAAATTCGCCCAATTTGACCCCCAAGATCGGGGATTTAGGGGCAAAAGTGCTTAAGACGTGGTGAAAATGTTGAGGCTGACGGCCCTGTAGCGCCTCCCTGATGTGACGTACTCTGATGCGGTGAGCAGGGTTCTCGGACGAGTCAAGATGTTGGCCAAGCAATTACAGAACGGCGACATCAAGGGCGTTCGCAGCGACATCGGACAATGGATGTGGTCCGAGAACTACTACTGCGGCCTGCAACGTGGGCGCGACACCGAGTTCACGCCGGCACCGGCCAACGTCGAGCTGGCGGCACGACCGCTCGACGACGAACTCGCACCGAAGGTTTTTGACTTCAATGGGTTGGGCGAGCGCGATGCCACGTATCTCGAGCGTCGCAAACGGATCTGGGAAGCAGGCTTCGAGAACGGCTTTGTGGCCGTTGATCCTGAGGGCGAACCTGCGTACTTGCAGTGGTTGATCCCACCTTCACAGAACGCAAAAATCAAGGAATTCTTTGGCCCGCTGTTTCCCTTGGACGACAGCACGTTGGTGGTGGAAGGAGCCTGGATTCCGCCGAAGTTCCGCAAGGAGAACGTGATGGGCGAGGGGCTTGCGAAGGTCACGGTGGCTGCATTCGAAGCGAGCCCCGACGCCTCAGCCGCTCTCTGCTTTCCCGAGTTGCAGAACAAGGGTGCGGTCAGAGGTTCGGCTTCGGGTGGCTACGACATCGCCAAGCTCCGGACCGACAGGTGGCGACTCGGTCGACGCACCTGCACGTTCTCTGATTTCTCGGTCGCCGAGGCCAACGAACGGGTGCCGGGCCTGGTGCCTAACCCGTAGTTGCGTGGGTCCTGCCGTCCGGAGACGGGCTCGCGCACGCATGTTCGTTGAGGCTTTAGCTCGTCTGGGTGATGCGGCGGAACTCTGTTGAGTCGCTGAAGAAGACGACAACGCCAGCGCGGGTGAGGTCGTTTGCGAGACGCCCTCGCCAGTAGTCGAGGCCGGCTTGGTCAGGACTGCGGCCAAGCACGTTGTTGTAGAGAGCATCGAGGAACTGATCGTCGTTGAGGTTGCCGTAGGTGGCAACGAACTCATCAGAGGTCACGAAGAAGTCGGCCATCTCCCATGTTGTGCGACCATCGTTGACCCAGAAGTTGAATCCGCTGGCATCTGGAAGTCGATTGAACACTGAGGCGTAGAGCCGAACGACGGCGCCTTCACGCCCGCTGGCTCCTCGATAGCTGATGAGTGGGATCTTCTCGGTTTCGCTCGGACACCTTGGGGCGCCAACGGTGAACGGCACGTAGAACTGCACGAGGCGGTTGTCGTGGTTGTAGGCCTCGTGATTGGGATTGATGCCACACAGCGCGACTTGGTTTCGGAGCGAGGCTCCGTTGATGTCGTTGAGGTACACCTGCGTCAGACCCTGGCGATTGTCGACCTCGGTCAACGAGCCAGAGAGAATGACCAGGGTGCGACTGGCGTCTTCGCTGAGCCACTCGTTCAAGTAGGAAGATGGCGTTCGGGGCAGATCGAAATCGCACCCGTTCTCTTGGAACTTGGCAAAGTGACCGGGGTCGAGCAGCCAGATCGTGTCGATTTCAGCGCGACGCTCGGGTGCCTCGGCGAGGAAGAAGATCGGGGCGTTGCGTCCGATCGACCAGCCAACGAGAGTGTCTGGCCCGCTCGGGAAATCGTCAGAGCGCTCGGTGCTGCACTCCTGAGCACCCGACCAGCTCGGTTCGGGTCCATTGCGAGTGTGAACGAAGGCGTAGTCGGCGTAGTCCTCGCCGTAGTTGATGCCGGCCCGGTCGAAACCCGAGTAGAACACCACGCTGGCACCGCCCTGGCTGCTTGCCGGGCTCGGCGGCAGTGCCACCGGAACCACGACCGCCAAAACCAGCGCAGCCAAAAGAGTGCTGAGTACAACAACGCCCGCCTTGATCACCCCACAAGGCTGCCAGATCTGCGTGGGAGGTCAAACGAACGGGCAGATCATCCCAACACAAAAACAACGTTGAGGGTCAGCTCAGCGAACCCCAGAAATCAGCGAGCGCCTGCGCTGCAGGGGCAGGATCGCTGATCATCCACCAGTGCCCTTGGCCCTCCAGCCGCACGTGTTCGGTGCCGAGTGCCTCAACAACGGCAGGAACGAGATCGGAACCCACGTAGGGATCATCGGTTGCGTCGAGGATCAGGCCGGGCGGCAGGTCTGCAGCGGCGAGTTGTTCGCCCAGCTCCTGCAGCTTGGGTTGTTTGGCCCCTCGGTAGAGGCTGAGAATGCACGCTGCCATCGTTTCGTCGACGGCTTCGGCGACGGTGAGGGCGATCTCAGCAGACATCCCAAGGCCCTCGTAGACCGCTGCCAAATCAGGCGTCGGCACCGCAACCATGCCTTGCACACTCTCTTCACCAACACCGGGCGTCTGCCAGCCCTGGGCGGCTTCATGCCATTCGTAGTCGGGGTTCAAGAGACCCCCGCAGTCAGCAGCGAATGATCGCACCAGGCCGGGTTCGGAGGCGAGCAGCCCGAACACGTGGCCGGCGCCCCAATCGTGGCCAACCAGGTCGATGGGGCCGTCGAACTGACGAAGTTCTCCGGCCAGCCAAGCAACGTAGCCAGCGGGTGTCGCGTCGAAGTCGGGTTCGACCGGAGCGCCAAAGCCGGGTGGGGTCAGCGTGATGACATCGTCAACACCGTGTTCTGCGAGCGCGTCGATGAGCGGCCCCCAGATGGCTGACGTTTCAGGGTTTCCATGAACAAAGACGCGAGGCATGTGTTCAGTCTCCTTCGGGATCGCTGACGATGGCCAGAACGGAGCCTGCTTCGACTGCGTCACCAGCGGCGACCGGTAGTGCGGTGACAACACCTGGTGCCGAGGCAGTGATGGTCAACTCCATCTTCATGGCCTCCATGACCAACAGCGCATCTCCCGCTTCGACGCTGTCGCCAACCGATGCCTTGACCTCGACAATCGTCCCCGGCATCGATGAAACGGTTGAGCCAGCTTCGACTTGCTCGCCAGGCTCAACAAATCTCGGCGGCTTGGTGAAACACACGCTGCCAGTGGAGGAAGTCGCAGACACCAGCTCACCGTGGTCACGCACACGAAAGCGCTGCCGGATGCCACCGGCGGCGAAATCGACAACGCCGAGAGAGTTGTCGAAGACGATCGGATCTGAGAGTTCTTCGCCGTTGACCGTCAGCTCTGCGACCCGCCCGCGGGTGAATCGATAGGCCACCTCGATCGGTTGGTCGTTCAGATCGAACACAACGCGCTGCGGGGCGGTCGGGACGTTACGAAAGCCGGTCGAGACTGCGGGTGTGTTCACGTCGGCCGACCGGTTGTTGGCTTGGATGCCAAGTGCAGCCGCCGCCGCGTGGCGGGCGACTGTGGCAGCCGACATGCTCGGTCGTCCGAGAACAGCGGCATCGTGTCGAATCAGGAAGTCGCTGTCGCCAGCGTTGCCAACGCCGTCATCGCTCGGGCCGAGAAACTCTTGGTGCCGAAGCGTGGCGACCAGGAGATCGCGATTTGTCGTGATGCCATCGATCGTCGAGCCCGCAAGGGCGGCCGCGAGTTGCCCAGCCGCAGCCCGGCGGGTCGGCCCATGAGCGATCACCTTGGCGATCATCGGGTCGTAGAACTGGCTGACCTCTCCGGCGTCGACGATGGCGGTGTCGAGACGAATGGTGCCACCCGGCCCGCTCCCCGGAACCTGCAGAGCGTGCACCCCGCCGGTCGAGGGTTGGTAGTCATTGGTCGGATCTTCGGCATACAGGCGAGCCTCGATGGCGTGCCCGTCGACCGGTCCGATGTCGGATTGAGCCGGCACCCGACCACCGGCAGCCACGCTCAGCTGCAAGGCGACGAGATCGAGGCCGAGGATGGCCTCGGTCACAGGGTGTTCGACCTGGAGCCGAGTGTTCACTTCGAGGAAGAAGAATTCGGCGTCGTTGCCCGTACCGCTCAGCAGAAACTCGACAGTTCCAGCATTCTGGTAGCCGATGGCGGCTCCGGCCTTGACGGCCGCGGTGTGAAGAGCTTCACGGGTTGCATTGTCGAGTGATGGACTCGGTGCTTCTTCGATGATTTTCTGGTGACGACGTTGAATGGAGCACTCACGCTCGTGGAAGTGCACGACGTCGCCGTGCTGGTCACCAAAGATCTGCACCTCGACATGGCGAGAGGGCGACACATAACGCTCGGCGTAGACCGTGCCGTCGCCAAAGGCCGATTCGGCTTCACGCTGGGCACCAGAGATGGCGTCTGCCAGTTCACCCTCGTTGGCGACGACTCGCATGCCTCGGCCCCCGCCGCCGGCCGAAGCCTTGATCAGAATCGGGTAGCCGATGTCGGCGCAGGCTGCGATTGCCTCGGCCGCGCTCATGCCACTGAGATCAGCGGACGGCAGCAGTGGCACACCTGCCGCCTCCATACGAGCCTTTGCTTCGAGCTTCGAGCCCATCGCGGCAATCGCGTCCGGTGTGGGGCCAACAAATATCAGCCCGGCGTCGGTGATGGCCCGAGCGAATCCTTGGTTTTCAGACAGAAAGCCGTAGCCGGGGTGAATGGCGTCGGCGCCGGTCAGCGCAGCAGCCTCGAGAATGGCGTCGATCCGGAGGTACGACTCAGCGGGCGTGTTGCCTCCGAGACTCACCGCCATGTCGGCGTCATGCACAAAGGCCCCTTGCGCGTCTGCGTCGGAGTGAACCGCGACGGTTTCGATGCCGAGCGTGCGGCACGTCGCCATGATGCGTCGAGCGATCTCGCCACGGTTGGCAATGAGAAGTCGGTTGATCATCTGCGCTACATCCTGAACACGCCGTAGCCACGTTGGCCTCGGCATTCGTTGGTGAGCGCAGCCGAAAGAGCAACGCCGAGAACATCACGAGTGTCTCGTGGGTCGATCAGTCCATCGTCGGACAGTTGGCCTGACAGGACGGCTGCCTGCTCTTCTCGAGTGATCTGCTCCTCGATTGCCTTCGTCCGCGCCGCATCTGCTTCTTCGTCGAACTCGAGCCCCCGATCAGCGGCGGACTTGCGGGCCACGATCGACAACGTGCCCGCCAGCTGTTCGGCGCCCATCACTGCAGTCTTTGCGTTTGGCCACACAAAGAGAAAGCGAGGGTTGTAGGGGCGGCCGCACATGCCGTAGTTGCCCGCACCGTAGGAGCCGCCGATCTGCAGTGTCAGGTGGGGTACCGTCGAGTTGGTGACGGCGTTGATCTGGTGCGAACCGTGCTTCACCATGCCCTTCTGCTCGTACTCGGTGCCGACCATGTAACCCGTCACGTTCTGCACGAACAGCAGCGGCGTATCGCTCTGATTTGCCAGCTGGATGAACTGGGCGGCCTTGTTGGCGTCTTCGTTGAGCAGCACACCTCGGTCGTTGGCCAAGATGCCGATCGAGTAGCCGTGCAAATGGGCGAAACCAGTGACGAGGTTCGGACCGTAGTTGGGTTTGAACTCATCGAATTCGGAGTCGTCGACGATACGAGCGAGTACTTCGCGAACCGGAAAGGGCACTTTCAGATCAGCCGAGACGATGCCGAGGAGTTCGTCTGGGTCATAACGAGGGGGTTTCGGCGTTCGATCGGGTCGCGGCCCAATCTTTTGGTAGTTCAATCCCGAGACAATCTGGCGGCCGAGGCGAATGCAATCGTGTTCGTCGACGGCGAAATAGTCCGAAACGCCAGACACGTTCGAGTGCATCGATGCCCCGCCGAGCTCTTCCTCGTCGGCATCCTCACCGGTCGCCATCTTGACGAGCGGTGTTCCCCCGAGAAAAACCTTGGCCTGGTTGTCGACCATCACGACGTAGTCGCTGGTGCCCGGCAGGTAGGCGCCGCCAGCAGTCGATGAACCGAACACAAGCGAAACGGTCGGGATGCCCAAACCAGACAGCTCAGTGATTTTGCGAAAGACATCACCAGCGTCGAGGTAGAGGTCGAGCTGGTGGGGCAGGTCAGCGCCGCCTGACTCGACCAACCACACCATCGGCAAGCGGTTCTCGCGGCAGATGTCGAGGCCACGAAGCATCTTGCGCACGGTGATCGGATTCATCGAGCCACCACGCACCGTTGGATCGCTGGCGAAGATGACGCACTCGGTGCCGGCGATCTGGCCGATCCCAGTCACAAGGGCGGCGCCCGGCGTGAACTCAGTCTCGGCCGCCGCAGTGGCAGACAGCTCGAGAAACGGCGAGTCGTCGTCAACGAGCAGCTCGATGCG
>CALJSB010000066.1 GCA_937976305.1 uncultured Acidimicrobiales bacterium | reverse complement strand
ACAGCACTCGTGGCCTTCGACTCCGATCAGACGCTCGCCTACGTGTTGGTCGAGGGTGGTGGAGACGACTCGGTCAGGGGCGAGGTAGCGACGATCGTCTTCGAGGGCGACGACGAGTTCGGATGGGTCGTGACCGAAGTCCACCATCGGTGGATCTGTGCACGCCAGCTGAGCGACGGGGTCTGCCTCTGAGGCTCGATGAGTCTCAGCAGAACGGCGGGCAGCGATTTGGGTGAGGTCCTGGAGGGGAGACCTCACCCTCGCTGCCGGTTGCCGTGACCGGTTCAGGTGGTGGTGCAGCCACCACAAAGGTTCGGGACCTCGCACTCCTGACGCTGCGCCGCAGACGCTTCACGATCAGATCAAGTTCAAAAGGAGAGAGAAATGACCGAAAACACCTCGTTGTCCCGGAGTTGGCGAATCGCCTTCGCCCTCATCGTTGCCTTCACTGGCGCTGCCGCTGGCTGGAGTCAGCCGGTGGATGCCCAAACTGCGGTCGAACCGTCCAGCTTCGCAGCATCAGAAGGCACCGAAGGCAGTGTGTACCGCCTCTATTGTGCGTACTTCCTTCGTGAACCGGACTCCGGTGGGTTCGACTTCTGGGTCGAGCAGCGCAATCAGGGCAGCCCGCTCGAAGACATCTCGGAGTTTTTCGCTCGCTCAGATGAGTTCCAAGCGACCTATGGCCCTGACGTTTCCGACGAAGACTTCGTCCGCTTGATCTACGCGAACATCCTCGGCCGCGACGTCGAGCCAGCAGGTTTTGAGTTCTGGACCGGTGCGCTTGCCGATGGGATGCGGCGCGGCAAGGTGATGCTGTTCTTCTCAGACTCGGCCGAGTACCGGCAACGAGTTGTCACCGTCGGCTGCTCGAAGCCGTCGCCTCCTGTAGGCGAGATCATCAACACGCAGAAGATCCACGTCCTTCGAGCCCGCGACGGCGGTGGTTCCTCACCGACCGACACCTTGGTGCGGGGGTCGTCGTGGAGCTACAACACGGTCGAGGGGCGACTCACCGCCCGGACATTCTTCGGATTCGGGGCCCTCGGAGAGCAGATCACCGCACGCGCCTACCTCGAGTCTGGGTTCAAGCCCCATCGATCGAGCGCTTCGTTCGTCGTTGATCTGGATTGGAACGGTCGTGTCTCTGGATTCAACAGCTTCGACAGTTACTCGGCTGGCCGGGTGATCATCCGCATTCGTGAACGAGTGAGCGGACGTGTCGTGTTCGAACACGATGTGCTCGATGACGGCGTGGGCGCCGGCTACCAGGGAATCGCGGCGGCGCAACTCGAAGGCTCTGTGAACCAGAGCTTTCCGCTGCCGACGCTCGATACGTCGGTGATCTACGTGGCCGAAGTAGAGCTTCAGTGCCACAGCCGAGTTGCAGCCAGCCTGGGTACGACGGTGTGCGATATGAGACCAGAGCTCTTCAATGAGAACACCAATCTCGACTACGGCGTCACCCTCAACTACTGGGCCATCGAGTTCGACAAGGGCATCTGCCCCGACGGCGTTGTGAAAGACGGTTGCGTCAACCAGTAGTCATCGAGGCCGCCAAGACCGGACGCCACTTGGCGAGTGGTCGGGGGTGGCGGTGAACTCACCGTTCGAGGCTTCATCCCGCTGAACTTCCTCGACCTTGTGATCCTCATCATCTTCACGGTGGAAGTCGTGGTGAAGATGCTGGCACTTGCTCCTCGGTTTCAGGACTACTTCGAAGACGCGTGGAATGTCTTCGACTTCCTCATCGTGGCCGTTGCTCTGATCGCACTCCTTCTTCCCGATTTCAACGCAGGCTTCGTTGCCGTGCTGCGGCTCGTCCGCATCCTCCGATCCGAACGGCTCCGGCTTCCTCGGTGCCATGTTCTTCGTGAGCTTCGTGCTCATCGGCACGATGATCGTCCTCAACTTGTTCATCGGTGTGATCATGACCTCGATGGAAGAGGCTCGAGCCGAGGCGGAGGCACTCGACAACGCAAACGCCCGCGGCGCGAACTCACCGACTGGGCAGACGATCGATCCGCTCAAAACTGGTCAGTCCCTAGGGCTGGGCGGGCTCGGTCGCCCTGGCACGTCCTGCGACGAGCCTCCTATCCGTTGTCGTTGGCTCGCGATGGAAGCGTTGGGAATGGTCGGTGTTGTTCGATTTGAGCTGCCAACGCGAGGAGTGTGGACTCATCCCCGCTCCGTCCCACAAGGTGCAATGCCGTTGGCAGGCCTTGTGCGTCGACCCCAGTGGGGACCGCGATGCCGGGTTGGCCGGCGAGGTTCCACGGCACGAGCCAGGCGGATGTGTTCGCCGCACGGAGCGAGCGAGTTGCGCCACTCTTCGGACAACCCGTAACGAGAGGTGCCGGTGATTGGCACAGCGGCGTCATCACGACATCAGCGGCGTCGAACACTTCACCGATTCTGTCGATGATCTTCTGCTCACCCGCCAACTGCTTCTGAAGCGTCTTGGCCGGGATGGCACGACCCATCCGAGCGACCGCCCGGGTGCGACGCTCGAGCAGGTGCTGATCGGGTAGTGAAGCGACGTCGTCACGGGCCCCTGCAAGGAAGCGAACCGTCGAGTTCCAGATCGACGAAAGGCCGTAGCGAATTGGGACCTCGGTCGTTTCGTGGCCAAGGGTGGTGAGCATGTCAGCGGCGTCGTCCACAACACGCTGAACCTCATTCGAAACAGAGACCTGGCTACCCGGTGGTGCATTGATCGAAACGGCGATCTTGAGATGATCGAAACGTCGTTCAGTTGCGTTGCGGTAGGTGTCTGTGTGTTCGGTGTTTGCCGTGACATCGAGGAAGAGCGCAGCGTCGCGGACTGATCTCGTCAGCGGTCCGAGTGCGATGAGTCCGTGCCAACCCGATGCATGTTCAGCACCGAGCGGCACGCGATCGCGTTGTGGTTTGAGGCCGACCAAGCCCGTGAGCGCGGCGGGGTAGCGAACCGATCCGCCGCCGTCACTACCAATGGCCATGGCAGCCATGCCAGTAGTCACGGCGACGGCGGAGCCGCCTGATGAGCCGCCCGGTGTGTGATCGGGATTCCATGGGTTGCGGGTGGTTCCCCACGTCTTGCTGGCGGTCCAAGGCCAGAGCGTGAGTTCGGGAACGTTGGTCTTGCCGATGATGATGGCGCCTGCTCGTCGTAGCCGAGCGACGACTTCAGCATCTTCTTCGCAGATTCCGCGATCGATCGCGGTGCCCCACATTGTTGATTCCCCGGCGACGTCGGTGTCGTCCTTGACCGCGACGGGGATACCCGCCAACGGCAGAGCCGCCCGCTCTTCGCCGGGGAGCGCATCGATCGCAGCGGCATCCGCCAGCGCTCGGTTAGACATGACCGTGCGAAACGCATTCAGGCTCGGGTCGGCTCCGTCGATGCGCTGCAGCGTCGCTTGGATGAGTTCGGTGGCAGTGATCTCCTCGTGGCGAATACGTGACGCGAGTTCGGTCGCATCCGACGATGTGAGATCAGCAGGGGTCATGAGGGTGCTCCCGCGCAAGAGGGTAGAGCGGGCAGGCATCGGTTGAGCTCACGGACCAGAGGTTGGAACGCCCTGGTGCCGCGCTGCGCTCAACGGATTCTGAGCTCGAAGCTCGCCAATACTCACTTCGGCACGAGTGGTCTGACCTCTACGCTCCCGGGCATGGCTGGCACGTATGCGGAGTTTCGAAACATCGGGCGGGCCACGTTTCCGAAGTACCAGCGCACCCTTGATGTAATCGGCGCCCTCTCGATCATCTTGTTGGTTGGCGTCACCGTCACGGGGATCTGGCAGTTCTTTGCCCACGAGTCGAACCCGCAGTGGTTCGCGTATGCGCCGGACAGAACGCTCGTCGTCGAGCCGCCCCTGCCGACGGGCATGGCGCTGGCCCACCGGTTCTTCGCCGACGGGGCTGGCATCGTTGCCCTCTTCGGTGGTGCGTGGTTCTCGTATCGCATCGCCCATCGCGTGCCAGTGGCGTTGATGGTTACCTTTGTCTGCATCTTGTTCGGCGTGTTCACCGAGGCCCTCGTGCGGTTCAACGTGATCAAGATCACGGGCGTCGCCTTCGAAGATGTTGGGCCCGGTTACTCCCAACTCTTTACTCGCGATGTCGAGTACGTGGTCACCGATGCCAGGCAGCAGAGCAGGGGCGCCTTCCTCCTTCTCTTCGTCGCCCACCTCGCCACGATTCCCATTCTGGTTGGCTTCGGATGGTGGTCGATCGTTCGAGCTGTTGAGCGTCGAGCTGCCGAGATTCGCAACGCACCGAAGCGAACCTGGTTCACCTAGTCGGGCGCCAGTTTCGGTCGAGACTTTGGGTCGCACCTACGATGCTCGAAGAAGCAGGATCCACTCAGGGGGAAACACCGTGGACGATCTGATCATCAACGGGGCAACGATTGCCGACGGAACGGGCGCCGCCACGTTCACGGGAAGTGTTGCGGTGACCGACGGCGTCGTCACCGACGTGGTCCGCGATGCGGCCATCGATGGCTCGGCCAAGCGGACGATTGATGCCGATGGGCAACTCGTGACGCCCGGCTTTGTCGACATTCACACCCACTTCGATGGCCAGTTCTGTTGGGACAAACAGGTCACGCCGAGTAGCTGGCACGGCGTCACCACCGTGGTGGCTGGCAACTGCGGCGTTGGGTTTGCTCCGGTCCGGCCGGGCACCGAGGACCAGCTGATCGAGATCATGGAGAGTGTCGAAGACATTCCCGGCGTGGCCCTGAATGAAGGCATCAGCTGGGAGTGGGAGAGCTTCGGCGAGTACCTCAACGCCATCGACACGCCCTATTCGATCGACATCGGAACCCAAGTCGGGCACGTGGCCGTGCGCCACTACGTGATGGGGGAGCGTTGCTACGACGACGCAACGGTTCAAGACATCGCGGCAATGGCAAAACTCACCCGCCAAGCCCTCGACGATGGTGCGATGGGTTTCTCAACATCGCGGTTTTACGCCCACCGCGACAAGCACGGCGAAGTGATCCCTGGCACGAAGGCGTCTGCCGATGAGCTGCTCGCCATCGGCGAAGCGCTTCGAGAAGCCGGCCATGGAACGATCGAGTTGGTATCTGATCACCTGACTGAGTCAGACGAGCTGGCGTGGATTGAACACATCGCAAGACGAAGCGGTCGTCCGGTGACGCCGCTTGTGAACGCCAATCAAGTTGATGAACTTTGGGCCCTCGCGGGCCGGCTCGCCGAAGATGGTCTCGAGGTTCGCCCGCAGGTGGGCGCACGGCCTGCTTCGCTCCTGTTGAGCCTCGAGGGCACGCTCAATCCGATGAAGCAGTTCGCTTCATACAAAGAGATTCGCGATCTGCCCATCGGCGAACAGCGCAAAAGGTTGCTCGATCCCGAGTTCCGAGCTCGGGTTCTGTCTGACGAACAGCGCAAGGCTCGCTTTGCCGAGGCGACAGCCTTCAGCTCGACGTGGCACAAGATGTATCCGCTGCCCTCCGACCTCGGCTACGAACCGACGTATGCCGATTCGCTCGCTGGTCTTGCGGAGGCTCAGGGCAAGCACGTTCGTGAAGTGTTGATGGACACCATGGCCGCCGGCACCCAGATTCTTGTGTTTGTCGGCGCCTATCCGGGCGATCTGGAAGCACAGCGAGAAGCGCTTGAGCGAGATCGTTCGGTGTTTGGTTTGTCCGATGGCGGAGCGCACTGCGGGGTGCTGTGTGACGCAAGCGTGCCGACCTACATGCTTGCCTACATGTCTCGCGATCGAACGAAGGGACCACTGCTCCCCGTCGAGTTCACGGTGCACAAGATGACCCAAGACACCGCCCTGCTCTACGGCATGCACGACCGCGGTGTGATCGCTCCCGGTTACAAGGCCGATCTCAACGTGATCGACTTCGAGGGTCTCGAACTCGGGGCGCCCGAGATGACCTACGACCTGCCCGCTGGCGGCAAGCGCATTGTGCAGCGAGCCTCTGGCTACACCGCAACGATCAGCGGTGGTGAAGTCACCTACGAAAACGGTGAACACACCGGCGCCATGCCAGGTCGCCTGATTCGCGGCGGCCGAACCGGCTGAGTTGCGAGCGGCTACTGGCTATTGCCGGCGGATAGGCGCCAATACTTCCCTCGCCCTTAGACCCGCTCGAGATAGCGGCGATGCTCCCAGTCGGTGACCTCTTCACTGCCGAAGTCGACGTCCGCCGCCGCGCCAGCGGCGAGCTCCTCTTCTGCAAGCGTTGCGAGGTGCGTGTGTGCGACGTCCCCGAGCAGCGATTTCAGCACTTCACTCCCTTTGAACAGGTCGACGGCATCGGGCATGGAGGTCGGTAGAGCGGGGAGTGACTCGTCGGCCCAGCCGTATCCGCGGTAGTCGGGAACAGCATCGAGTTCCTGTTCGATCCCGTGACGGGACGCTCCGATGACGCCGGAGATGAATACGTAGGGGTTGACGTCGGCGCCCGCGGGCCTGAACTCGACTCTGCGGCCTGTGGCGTCATCGGCAACGATTCGATGGGAGACCGTTCGATTCTGGTGGCCAGCCGCCACGTTGGTGGGGGCAAACATTTCGGGCTGGAAACGGCGATAGGAGTTGGGGTTGGGGGCGAAGGTCAACGCCAGTTCTCTGGTGAGTGCTATCTGCCCGGCGATGGCTTGGTCGAGTTTGGTGTCGTCGTCGCCTTCCAGCGAGAGATGGAGATGGCAGCCGTTCCCGACATCGTTCATGGTCGGTTTGGCCATGAAGGTGGCAGTCATTCCGTGCTGTTCGCTGACGACCTTGGCCGCGACCTTGTGCAACATGTGATGGTCGGCCATCGCAACGGGGTCCTGATAGTGCATGTTGACCTCGTACTGGCCGAAGCCGTACTCGGGCAACGCCCCTTCGACCTCGATGCCCAACCCGTCCATCGTCGACATGAGATCGGTCAGGAACCCGGAATTGCGGGCTTGATTCTGGAACATGTACGCGGCCCGGTAGCGACTCGATGCGGTGAGATCGACATAGCCGTTCTCCCAGTTCTCCGCCGGCGTTCCGGCGTAGGTGATGAACTCCAGCTCAGACGCGCATTGGACCGACACACTTCGTTCAGTAAGGGCGTCGACCTGGGCCTTGAGGATGTTGCGGGGCGCGAACTCCACCGCCTGATCGCGGTCGTCGAGGTAGTACGAGTCGAGGATGCACAACGCGGTGGCTTCCTCCCACGGAACCATCCGGATGGTGCCTGGGTCGGCCACGCACCACATGTCCCCGATTCCGGTGAGCACGCCCGTCGCTTCAGCGGTGCCCGCGAGGAGTTCCTGTTCGATGTCGAGTCCGAACCCGACGAGTGGTACGGGCATCCCGCCTCCGGCGATCACCTTGCGCTGGAACACCTCAGCTGGCAGCAGCTTGCCCAGCGGCTGACCGCCGTTGCCAACGATCACCGCCCACACCCAGCGCACCTCACCACTGCCAATCAAGTGCTCGAGCCTGTCCAACTCGATCATTCCTGCCATACCAATCCCCTTGTCTCTCCGGGAGGTCAACCGTCCCGGGATTGAGCACTGTAGGTTTATTGTTTGGTGAGATCAACAATAAACTTCTCCTTCCAGTCGGGAGGCTCCATACTTTGGCCATGGCACGACCCAGCTTGGCTTCAGTTCGCCGACCCGAGATCCTCGACGCGGTCTGCACCACGATGCTCCGCGTCGGTGTGGCCAACACCACCCTCGCCCGTATTGCAGACGTGGCCGGGGTGCAGCCCAGCATCATCCGTCACTACCTCGGCAACAAGAGCGACGTGATGCGAGCAGCCGTCGAGCGTGCACTTGAGAACGCCCTCGACGTGGTCGGATCGGAAGAGCAACGGGCCGCCGATCCTGACGAGTTGCTTGACCGGCTCTTCGACGGACGGCTGTCGGCTCCGGAGATCAACCAGCTCGTTGATCAACTCATCGGCGAGAGTTACCACGATGACGAGCTCCGTGACGATCTGGGCGCCATCTACTTGCGATTCCTGCAGTCGTTGTCTGCTCAGCTCCCCGTGTCGGTCCCTGCCGACCAACGCGAGGTCACCGCATTTTCCTTGTTGTGCATCGCGCACGCAGCCCAGACCTTCGAGCACCTCGGCTTCGCCGACAACCCGCTCCCGCTCGCCCGCGAAGCAGCAAGACTCGCGCTACAGCGGCACGTCGACGCTGAGGAGTCAGAATGAGCGGACCACAATGAGTAGTGCGCGAGGGGGTGTAGTGGTTCAGGACATAGGAAACCGGTGTGTCGAGACATAGGAAACTGTGGTTCGGGCATGGTTTGCGATGTCCAAGGCCCGAGCGATCATCTTGTCTGTTGAGCTTGAGGGTCTTACACAATCAGAAGCAGCCGC
>CALJSB010000065.1 GCA_937976305.1 uncultured Acidimicrobiales bacterium | reverse complement strand
TCGATGATCCAGCAGGATTTTCCCGATCTCGTGTGGCCGCTCGAGTACCGCACGGTCAAGGCAGACGATCTCTGGATCAGTGCGGCGACCGGACGCGAGACCGTCACGATCTCAGCTCATCAAGACATCTCACTCGACGACAGTGATCTGTTTGCCGCCTGCGAAGAGATCTTTCGTGACTTCGAGGGTCGGCCTCATTGGGGCAAGGTGCACCATCAATCGGGCGCGGACCTGAATCGGATGTTCGCCCGATACGAAGACTGGTGGCGGGTGCGGGACTATTCGGACCCCGATGGGTTGTTTGTAACACCGGAGCTCAACGCGCTCCGGCCGTGATCAAACGTGCGTGACGAAAAGTACCTGACCCCGAGGAGGGCGTGATGGCTCGTGTGGAACCGCTGGCAAGGGAAGATCTTGCCGAGTTCGAGGATGGCTTTGCCATGGTCGAACAAATGATGGGGTTCGTCCCCAACTCGATGTTCACGATGGCTCGCGTGCCTGGCCTTCTGCCGGCGTTCCAGCAACTCGGCCGGGCCGTGCTCGGCAACTCCCTGATTCCGCTCGATCTTGCTCAGATGGTCGCCCAAGTCGCGTCGACCGCCGCAGGTTGTCGCTACTGTCAAGCTCACACCGCCCACACGGCCGAGCGGGCGGGCGTCGCGGAAGCCAAACTCGCAGAGCTCTGGAACTTCGAGACCAGCGAGCACTTCGATGATGCTGAGCGCGCCGCCTTGCGGCTCGCCCTCCATGCCGGCAGCGTGCCAAACGTTGCCTCCGACGAAGATTTCGCTGCCTGTCGTGAGCACTTCAGTGACGAGCAGATCGCATCGATCGTCGCCGTCATCTCATTCTTCGGTTACCTCAACCGCTGGAACGACACGATGGCCACCAGTCTCGAAGAGGCCCCGCTCGAGTTCGGTCGCCGAGTGCTTGGTGCTGCGGGCTGGAATGCGGGCGAACACGTGTGAACGTGCGCCGACTCTGAGGCTGTGTGAGACTCAGCGCCATGATTTCCGTTCACATCCTGTACCCCAAGACCGACGATTCCACGTTCGACATGGACTATTACACGAGCACCCACATGCCGATGCTGGCTGACGCTCTTGGTGATGACTGCACAGGTTGGGGAGCTTCCTCAACCGGCGGCAAGTGGGCCGCAATCGGCTGGGCCAACGTGTCCAGCAAGGAAGCGTTTGATGCCGCGATGGCCGAGCATGGCGCCAAGATCATGGGTGACGTTGCGAATTACACCAACGTGCAGCCCGAGATGCTGATCGGCGACGTCGCCAAGTAGTTTCCGGCCGCGGCAAGCGGTCAGAAACCTGTCACTATTGATCTCCTTTTCCAGCCCTGAGGCGGCTGGCGAGTGAGCGTCCAATAGTGGCGTTGCTTGTTGGTGAATATCGCTCCCCCAGAGGGAAATCCCAACCATTGGGGGGCTAGCTCAAGTCCGCAAAATCGATGCCGAATCGTACGCCTGAAGGAACACCCCTTCATGGCACTCACGGTGAACATCGATGCGCTTCAAGCTCTACCTCAAGTCACTCGTCTCAACGCTGCTCGTGTTGAGCACGCTGGTCGTTGTTGGAGGCCCAACCGCCTCAGCGGCACCGACCACCTGTGGTGGTGTGGTCTTCCAGGACTACGACGCCGACGGCGAGCGAATTGAGGACTACTCGTTCGTCTCGACCGAGTACGCAGCGGTGGCCGACGACGGCGTCCCCGGCGTGACGGTGACGGTGACCGATGCGCAAGGCGATGTCTTCACCGCAGTGACCGACGCCGACGGCGAATGGTCCGTCGCCCTCGATACCGCCGACTTCCCGATCCGGGTCGACTTCACTGGCTACCCCGCCGGCTGGAACCCCGGCCCGGTTGGCAACGACTCCGGCTCGCTCAACCAGTTCATCGACAACCCCGCCGACTGCGCCGGACCCTTCGACGGCACCGGCCAAGCAGGTAACGCAAGCGTCTCCGCCCCCGGTTCCTACTGCGAGAACCGACCTGAGTTCGCTACCTCGTGCTTCCTGTTCGGTGACGTTCCCGGCCACGACAGCGAGCCTGCCATCGTCACGCTGATCGACGGCGCAGAAGACGACCTCTCAACCGACACCGCCAACTGGCAAATCGATCCGTACACGACCGTTGCCACGCTCGGTGAAGTCGGCTCGGTGTACGGCATCGAGACCAACCCGATCGAGGGTTCGATCTACGCGGGATCATTCGTGAAGCGCCATACCCAGCTCGGCCCAACGGGCAACCCCACGACGATCTATCAGGTGCCAGCCGGTGGCGGCGCCCCCGTTGCATGGTTCACCGTCGACGCTGGTGCCACTGATCCGCACACCGCAACGACCGACCCAGAAGGTTGGCAACTCGACGCTGGGGCCTTCGACGCCGTTGGCCGCGAGGGCCTCGGCGACGTCGAACTGTCACCCGATGGCAACACGCTCTATACCGTCGACCTCGGCAATCGCGAGCTCGTTGCCATTCCCGTGAACCCCGACGGCACGGCAGATACCGGTGGCGTCGTTCGCACGGCCATCACTGCAACGTCACTTGGCGTCACCTCGACCTGTGATCCGAACGATGTGCGACCCTTCGGACTCGGGTTCGACACAGACGGTGTTCTCCATGTGGGCGCCGTGTGCTCAGCCGAATCAACCGTGCTGTCGAGCGACTACCCCGCTTCCAGGAACGGCCCGCACCTCGGCAACAAGGCAGAGCTCGACGCCTGGGTGTACCAGTTCGATCCAGCCGCTGGCACGTTCTCGAACCGCATCGATGTGCCGCTTCCCACCACCACTCGCGGATCCCAGAATGCCGCTGTCGGTTTCCGGGGTGAGACCGATTGGCGCCCCTGGGTCACCCAGCCACCGTTCCAAGGAAACTTCGCCGGCTGGCCCGGTGGTGGTGTCACGTACCCACAACCACTCCTGAGCGACATCGAGTTTGATGGCGACGACATGACCGTTGGTTTCATGGACTTGTGGGGTCACCAGATGGGATCAAACGCTCTCTACGAGAACTACAGCGGCGGTGCTCCGTTCCAAATGGATCAGCCGCTCAGCGCTGGCGACACGCTCAGGGGCATCTCCGACGGTGCTGGCGGGTTCACCTGGCCCACGAGCGGTGCCGACATCTACTACACCGGCGACAATTACGCGACCTCTCACCTTGAGACCACGCTCGGTTCAGCCGAACAGATCCCGGGTCGTCCCTACACGGTGACCAACTCGTTCGATCCCGTTGAGGCTCCATCGACCTGGCAGTCCGGTGGCCTCGAGTGGTTCGACAACTCTGGCCTTGGTTCTCTCACCGAGGGCGATCACGTGCGGGGCTATCGCATTTACGACGGCAACGATGGTGCCTTCGGCGACGGTTCGTCATCGGCCGACGGAACGTTCGAAAAAGCCGCTGGTATCGGTGACCTTCAAGCCCTTTGTGGACCAGCGCCGATCGAGATCGGCAACCGCGTGTGGCTCGATCTCGATGCCGACGGCATCCAGGATCCTGAAGAGCTCGCCCTCGCAGGAGTGACGGTCACGCTCTACGCCGCGGATGGCGTCACGGTGATCGCAACCACAACAACCGATGCCAATGGTGAGTACCTCTTCACCCAGGCCGACGGCGTTGACTTCAACACCGACTACATCATCGACTTCGACGTCACGACCACCACGACGACGCTGCCGGGCGGCCTCACGCCAGCAGATCTCGTCGAGACGATCGCCGATGCCGCGTCTACCGATGGCATCGACTCAGACATCGTCAATAACCAGGTCGCAATCACCACTGGCGACCCGGGTGAAAACGACCACACCTTTGATGCCGGCTACACCCCGGTCTACGACCTTGCGCTCACCAAGGTGTTCGCGTCGGACAGCTTTGGTGACGCGACAGATGGCTTCATCGTCAACGGTTCTGATGTGACGTTCACGATCAACGTCGAGAATCAGGGCGGCGTGGACGCTGCCACGTTCGAGGTGACCGATTATCTGCCTGCTGGCTTCGTCTTGAATGACGGTGCATGGGCCGACAACGGTGACGGCACGGCAACGTTCACCGGAGGCCCCTTGGTGGCCGGTGATGATGTTGATATTCCGATTACGCTCACGGCCGACTCTGTCACCGACGGCACCTATGTGAATTGGGCCGAGATCTCGGAGGACGACGGTGACGACATCGACTCAACGCCGGACGCCAACCAGGGCAATGACAATCAGCCCGTGGCCCCCGGCGACGCAACCGATGATGTGACCGACAACTCGGCTGGTCCGGGTGGCGAAGACGAAGACGATCACGACCCAGCCCCTGTCACGGTTGGCGGGTACGACCTCGCGCTGACGAAGGTCTACACCTCGGATGACTACGGCAATGCGACTGATGGCCTCGTGGCCAACGGTTCTGATGTGGTCTTCACGATCAATGTGGAGAATCAGGGCACCGTCGATGCTGCGACCTTCGAGGTGACCGACTACCTGCCTGCCGGTTTCACGCTGAATGACGGTGCGTGGACCGACAATGGTGATGGCACTGCCACCTACTCCGGTGGTCCGTTGGTTGCCGGTGATGACGTTGATATTCCGATCACGCTGACAGCTGATTCGGCTGCGGCCGGTGATCTCGTCAATTGGGCCGAGATCTCCGATGACGACGGTGTTGACGTTGACTCGACGCCTGATGCTGATCAGGGCAACGACAATCAGCCGGCTGCTCCTGGCGACGCGACTGATGACGCGACCGACAACTCGGCTGGTCCGGGTGGCGACGACGAAGATGACCACGACCCCGCGCCCATTAGCGTTGGTGCCTACGACCTCGCACTCACGAAGGTGTTTGCCTCAGATACCTTCGGCGACCCTGCGGATGCCTTCATCGCCAATGGTTCTGATGTGACGTTCACGATCAACGTGGAGAATCAGGGCACGATTGATGCCGCTTCCTTTGAGGTGACCGACTATCTGCCCGCCGGATTCATCCTGAATGACGGTGCGTGGACCGGCAACGGCGACGGCACCGCAACGTTCACCGGTGGCCCGCTCGCCGCCGGCAATGACATCGACATCCCGATCACCCTGACGGCGGTGTCCGCTGCAGGCGACCTCGTGAACTGGGCCGAGATTTCCGGCGACGATGGCGACGACGTTGACTCGACCACGGATGCTGATCCCGACAATGACAATCAGCCGGCCGCCCCTGGCAATCCGACTGACGACGCCACCAACAACCTCGACGGCGACGAAGACGATCACGACCCCGCGCCCATCAGCGTCGGTGGGTATGACCTTGCGCTGACGAAGATCTACAGCTCGGACACCTTTGGCGACGCAACCGATGGTTTGATTGCCAATGGTTCTGATGCGACGTTCACGATCAACGTCGAGAACCAAGGCACGATTGATGCGGCCACCTTTCAGGTGACCGACTACCTGCCTGCTGGCTTCATCCTCAATGACGGTTCGTGGACCGACAATGGCGACGGCACCGCAACGTTTACTGGTGGTCCGCTTGCTGCCGGTGAAGACGTCGACATTCCGATCACGTTGACGGCAGACGCTGTCACCGACGGCACCTACGTCAACTGGGCGGAGATCTCCGGTGACGATGGCGATGACGTCGACTCGACGCCCGATGCCGATCAGGGCAATGACAATCAGCCGGTTGCTCCTGGCGACGCGACTGATGATGTCACTGACAACTCGGCTGGTCCGGGTGGCGATGATGAAGACGATCACGACCCGGCGCCGGTGAGCGTCGGCTCGTACGACTTGGCCTTGACCAAGGTCTACACGTCCGACACCTTCGGCAACGCAACGGACGGCGTCATCGAGCCGCTCGCCGATGTGACGTTCACAATCAATGTCGAGAATCAAGGCACGATCGATGCTGCCACCTTTGAGGTCACCGACTATCTGCCTGCTGGATTCGTCCTGAATGACGGCGCGTGGACGGACAATGGTGACGGCACCGCGACGTTCACGGGCGGCCCGTTGGCTGCTGGTGATGATGTGGACATTCCGATCACGCTCACCGCAGGCAGCGACGTTGCTGCTGGCGACTTCGTGAACTGGGCCGAGATTTCGGCCGATGACGGCAACGACATCGACTCGACGACTGACGCTGATCCCGACAATGACAATCAGCCGGCCGCTCCTGGTGAGCCGACTGACGACGCTACGAACAATCTCGATGGCGACGAGGACGATCACGATCCAGCGCCGGTCTCCGTAGAGGTCTTCGACCTTGCCCTGACCAAGGCCTACACGTCCGACACCTTCGGCAACGCAACGGACGGCATCATTGAGCCGCTTGCTGATGTGACGTTCACGATCAATGTCGAGAACCAAGGCACGATCGACGCCGCCACCTTCGAAGTAACGGACTATCTGCCGGCCGGTTTCACGCTCAATGACGCGGCGTGGAATGACAACGGTGACGGCACTGCCACCTACACCGGCGGTCCGCTGGCGGCCGGTGACGACATCGACATCACGATCACGACCACGGCCGCCGCTGTGCTGGCACCGGGTTCGTACGTGAACTGGGCCGAGATCTCAGCCGACGATGGCAACGACGCAGACTCCACGCCCGACACCGATCAGGGCAATGACAATCAGCCGGCTGCTCCTGGCGATCCGACTGATGATGTCACCGACAACACCGATGGCGATGAGGACGATCACGATCCAGCCTCAGTCGGCGTTGCGAACTACGACCTCGCATTGACGAAGCTGTTCACGTCGGACACCTTTGGCGACACCACCGATGGTCTGATCGCCAATGGTTCTGATGCGACCTTCACGATCAATGTGGAGAATCAAGGCACGATTGATGCGGCCACCTTTGAGGTGACCGACTACGTGCCCGCCGGGTTCGTCTTGAACGATGCGGCCTGGACCGACAACGGTGATGGCACGGCAACCTTCACTGGAGGCCCGCTGGTCGCTGGTGATGACGTCGACATTCCGATCACGCTCACCGCCGACGCTGTCACCGATGGCACCTATGTGAACTGGGCCGAGATTTCGGCCGATGACGGCAACGACATCGACTCGACGACTGACGCTGATCCCGACAATGACAATCAGCCGGCCGCTCCTGGTGAGCCGACTGACGACGTCACCAACAATCTCGATGGTGACGAAGACGATCACGACCCGGCGCCGGTGAGCGTTGGCTCGTATGACTTGGCGTTGACCAAGGCGTACACCTCCGACACCCTGGGCGATCCCGCCGACGGCATCATTGCCAATGGTTCTGATGTGACGTTCACGATCAACGTCGAGAACCAAGGCACGATTGATGCGGCCACCTTTGAGGTGACCGACTACATGCCCGCTGGGTTCGTCTTGAACGATGCGGCCTGGACCGACAACGGTGACGGCACCGCCACCTACTCCGGTGGCCCGCTGGCTGCTGGTGATGATGTGGACATTCCGATCACGCTGACGGCCATCTCCACGGCTGCTGGTGACCTCGTGAACTGGGCCGAGATCTCCGACGACGACGGCGCCGATGTTGACTCGACGCCAGACACCGACCCGAACAATGACAATCAGCCGGCCGCTCCTGGCGAACCGACTGACGACACCACCGACAACACCGATGGCGACGAAGACGATCATGACCCCGCCGGTGTAACGGTCGAGACCTTTGACTTGGCCTTGATGAAGGTGCTCGACGCTTCGGCGACGTCGCTGCCCGTGACCCCGGGACAGACGGTGACCTTCACGATCACCGTCTACAACCAGGGCACCACCGCAGCTCAAGGCATCTCTGTGATCGACTATGTCGACCCCGCGATGTGGGCCGCCTTTGATGTCGCAGACAACCCCGGTGGAACCACCGGTGGCTCCGCAGCGCTGCCCTACGCCTGGGCGAGCTCGGGAACTGATGGTCTGGTTACCCTGACGGGCACTGTTCCGTCTGGTGCGTTTGTCACGATTCCTGTGACGCTCACGATCGCACCGGGTGCCGACCTCAGCAGCTTGGCCAACGTGGCCGAGATCTCAGAAGGCAGGCCGATCAGCGATGACGGCACGCCGTTGGGAGGCATCCCCGACTCGGACTCCACCTCCGACACCGACAACAACGATCCTCTGGTCGACGATGTCATTGACGGCAGTGGTGGCGACGAAGACGATCACGACATTGCCTTCGTCGAAGCGCCCACCTACAGCCTGGGCAACCAGGTATGGCTGGACGTCAACAACAACGGCATGATCGACGCAGGCGAAGCTGGTGTCGGCGGCGTGACCGTGTTGTTGTTCACCGACAACGATGGTGACGGCGTTGCCGATGACACCGATGGCGACGGCGTGATCACCGCAGCGGACGCTGTTGGCAGCACCACCACCGACAGCGATGGGCTTTATCTGTTCGACGGGCTCGATGCAGGCGACTACGTCGTCGGCATTCCCGGCTCGCAGTGGGACGTTGGTGGACCGTTGCACGGCACGCTCTCGTCTGACCCAACGGCCATCGACCCTGACGGCGGTATCGACAACGACGATGACGGCACTCCCGCCAACGGATTTGTGTTCAGCGGGGGCGTGACCCTCGGCAACGGCGAGCCAACCGGTGAGAATCCCGACAACGACGCAGTCACTCCGGATCCGAACGAAAACCTCACGGTCGACTTTGGCTTCTGGCAGCCGGTGATGGACTTGGCGCTGATTAAGCAACTCGGCAACGGCACCAACGCGGCCCAGGTCTCGGTCGGCGATTCGGTGACCTTCACGCTCACCGTCGTCAATCAGGGCACGGTTGCTGCTGCTGACATTCAGCTGATCGACTACGTCCCGACGGGACTGACCCTCAACGATCCTGATTGGACCTCGACGGCAAACGGTGCCATCACCACCCTCCCGGGTGAGCTGGCTCCGAATGCTTCGACCACGGTCGATATCACGTTCACGGTCAACAGCTCGGCGACCTCGACGATCACCAACAACGCTGAGATCACCAACGCTGCTGCCGTCGATGGCACCAGCCAGGCGATCCTCATGCCGAACGGTCAGCCACTTCCCGACATCGACTCGACGCCGGACGACTCCGACAGCGAGACCCCGGTCGACGACGTGACCGACAACAGCAACGGTGACGAGGACGACCACGACGTAGCGGTGCTCTCGATTGCTGTGCCGACGACGACGGCCACGCCAACGACAACCACGAGCGGAACGCCGCTGGCGTTCACGGGCGCCAGCTCGGGAGTCCTCGTGGCTCTTGGTCTGTTGCTCTTGGCCGGTGGCCTCAGCTTCATGGCTCTCGGCCGACGGCGCCCGGAGGCGTAGAACAAAGCGCCAGAGAGCCAAGCGGCGTCAAGCCATCAAGCAGCTCTGAACGGGGTGGAATCCATCGGGTTCCACCCCGTTTGCGTTTTAGGCTTCGACGATGAAGGCGACCGCTGACATGCTCAAGGCCGTCGAAGCAGCGAGTCCCGGCGCAACGTTGCTAGATGTCGAACCGCTCGTCGGTGGCTCGTCGGCAATGGTGGTGAGGCTGCTACTCGAACTGGCGACGGGGGAGCGGCGTCACGTGGTGTTTCGCCAGCACGCCGATCGGGTTGCGAAAGGTCACGACAGCCGCGTTGCAGAAAAAGAGCACGCGCTCCTGGCGATCCTGGCCGACGCTGGCCTCGAGGTGCCAGCACCGATTGCTATCTGCGGCGATGAGCCAACTGACGGTTCGTGGTTGGCGATGGAGTTTGTTGACGGATCGTCTGCCGTTACGACCGACCACCTCGATGGTGCGCTCTCGGCCATAGCTGACTTTCTGATTCGCCTGCACCGCAGCGATACCGGAACAGCTCGAACGGCTGGCCTTCAGGCCATCGAAGATCCCTTGCTTGCCCTGCCGGCCTACTTGCCAGACGACGCAACCGGCCGGGCAATTCGGCAGCACATCGAGTCGGGTGTCCCACGACGTCTCGAAACCAACGCTCAGATGCCCAACGACAGCGTCGTGCTGCACGGCGACTACTGGCCCGGCAACGTGCTGTTTGCCGACACTGATGCTGGCCGCCAGCTCGTCGCCGTCATCGACTGGGAAGACGCAGCGCTTGGTGACCCGCTGGTCGATCTCGCCTGTGCCCGGGTCGAGCTGACCTGCTCGTACGGCGCCGAAGCGGCTCGCGTCTTCACCGATCGCTACCTCGCCGGTTTCGCGTCTCTGAACCTCACCGACCTTCCGCTCTGGGAGATGTACGTCTCCGCAACCGCGCTCTCATCGATGCACCTCTGGGGTTTGGCGGCTGACGAGGAAGAAGCTCGTCGAGCAACGACGCGATCGTTTCTGGACGCTGCGGCCGAGAAGTTTCTGAATGCTGCGTCCTGAGAGCAGGACGTACGGTCAGGTGGGGCGCTGCAGCGCAGCGAAGGTGATGGCGGCCGCGTGGGCGACATTGAGCGAATCGACGGCATCGCTGATCGGGATGGCAACCCTCGTTGTCGCCGCCGCGAGCGCAGCCTCGGTGAGGCCGGGCCCTTCTGCGCCGAGCAGAATGGCGACTCGCTCAGGGACGGATTGCTGCCACAGGTTCTTGGCGTCTGCAGCGGGTGTCATGGCCCAGGTTTCGAAGCCGGCGTCGTGCAGCGTGTCGAGCGCATCGGGCCATTGATCGTCGGCAATCCGCACGATTGGCATGTGCAGGCTCTCGCCCATGCTCGTGCGCACGGTCCGCCGGTAGTACGGGTCGGTGCAGTTGGGGCTGAGCACGAGTGCTTCGACTCCCAGTGCCCTGGCGGCTCGGGCGATCGTTCCCACGTTCTCGTTGTCGTTGAGCCCTTCGAGCACCACGACTCGCTTCGTCGTTGCTGCGATCTCAGCGAGGTCGTGTAATGGCTGTCGATCAGCAGCCACCAGAATGCAGCGTCCCAGTCGCAGGCCGACAATCTCTTCGATCACGTCGTCGGTTGCGGTGTAGGCGGAGACGTCAGCGAAGGCCGGATGATCGAGGTAGGAGAGGAACCGCCTGACTCGACTGGGAGCGATGAGCGCCGATCGAATGCGATGGCCGGAGTCGATCACTCGATCGATGGTGACAAAGCCCTCAGCCAAGAAGTAGCGGTCGCCCTCCATGGCGTTTCGGGCCAACTGGTTGTTGAGGTTGCGGTACTCGTCGACCCGGCCGTCCCTTGCGTCGAGTATCTCGACGAGGTGGCGTCCACTGCTCAACGAAGCTTGCTGCTGTTCCGTTGATGGCTCGCCTGACATCGCGTTGTGACCCTGATCAGGCAGGGGTGATGTCGAAGTCGGCCGGGTCGAGCTCGGCAAAGAGCTCGCGAAACTCGGTGCTGTCGCCAGGCCAGATGCTGTGGTTGTGCCCGGTGCCTTCCGACCACCACGATGTGCAGCCCTTG
Source organism: uncultured Acidimicrobiales bacterium (assembly GCA_937976305.1). GTDB lineage: Bacteria > Actinomycetota > Acidimicrobiia > Acidimicrobiales > SZUA-35 > CALEWY01. The sequence goes on along the minus strand of CALJSB010000065.1, from coordinate 12,854 downwards.
CTGTGGGTCGTGTTCTCGAACCGACCGCGGACATCGTGGGTGAAAGCATCGACCGCTTCTTGGGTCGGGCTGAGCCCGGCGAGATCGTTGTCGCGGATGTGACCGATCGTGCTGACCGCAAAGTCGGCGGCCGGTTCGACCGTTTGCAGCGCTGACTGGAGCCCGGTGCCGTTGGGCCCCATCAGAAAGAACAGATTTGGGAACTTCGCCACCATGACCGACTTGTAGGACGTCACTTCGTCTCGCCAGGTGTCGGCAAGCGCTTGACCATTCACTCCGGTGACGCGGATCTCGTTCGTGACGTTGAACGGTTTGAACCCAGTGGCGAAAACGATCACGTCGGCGTCGTAGTGATGCCCCGATGACATCAGGCCGGTGGCGGTGAGCGATTCGACGCCGCCGGTGACCAACAGGACGTTGTCTCGGTTGAAGGTGGCGTAGTAGCGATTTGAGATGGTTGGCCGCTTGCAGGCGAAGTTGTGATCGGGCGTGAGAGCTTTGGCCACCTCAGGGTCTGAGACGCTCTGCTCGATCATCTGCCGAGCTCGGGCCTCGGCCATCTTGTTGATGTCGGTGCCTTCCCGGTGCAGCTCGACGCTGGTGTGTTCCCAGGTGTCCCAGAGGTCCTGTCGAAGCTTCTGCATCGCCGACGGGTCGGCGCGGAACGCCTCCCGCTGCTCGTCGGTGTAGTGGTCGTCTCGCTTGGCGCCGACCCACACCGGACTTCGCTGAAACACCATGAGTTCAGCTGCGACCTCGGCAACTTCGGGCACGATCTGCACGGCGGTGGCGCCGGTGCCGATCACGGCAACCCGCTTGTCGCTGAAGTCGAGATCGTCTGGCCAGTTGGTGGTGTGAAAGCTGGTGCCTTCGAAGAGATCGCTGCCGGGGAGGTCAGGCATGTTGGGGGTATGGAGCCCGCCAAGTGCCGAGATGATCGATCTCGAGGTGAAGGCATTGCCGTTCGAGTCGTTGATCAGCCAACGATCTGTCGTCCAGGTGGCCGAGTCGATCGTGGTGTTGAAGGTGATGCCGTCGTACACCCCGAAGTCTTTGGCGCAGTTGCGGACGTAGTCCCAGATCTCCTGGCCCGGCGCGTACCAGCGTGACCAGTCGGGGTTCGGTGCGAACGAGTAGCTGTAGAGATGTGAAGGCACGTCGCACGCCACGCCCGGATAGACGTTGTCCCGCCAGGTACCACCGACATCGCTCGCCTTTTCGAACACGGCGATGTTGTCGATTCCGGCCTCTTTCAGCTTGATGGCCGCGCAAACACCGGAGAGCCCGGCTCCGAGCACGACGGCTTCGTAGTGCTTCTCTGGTTGGCTACTCAAGAGACTGCCCTCCATCGACAGGGATGCGAGCCCCCGTGACAAAGCCAGCGTCGCTGCTCAGGAGGAAAGTCGCTGTCGCTGCGATCTCCTCGGGCCGGCCATAGCGGCCGAGGGGGATGCTCGCCGTGATCTGGCTGCGCGCGACCTCTGAGTGGCGCTCGTCGATGAACTCTTCGACCGCGCCCAGCATGTCGGTGTCGATCGGGCCGGGGCAGATCGCGTTGACTCGAATGTTGTGCTTGGCGTATTCGGCCGCGGCGTTCATGGTGAGGTTGGCGATCGCTCCCTTGGTGAGGCCATAGAGCGACAGGCCGCGGTTGGCTCGCATTGCCGCCATGGACGCCATGTTGACGATCGAGCCGCCACCATCGCTCGCGAGCATCGCTGGTTTCGCCTGCTGCATCGCGAGCCAAGCGGCCCGCACGTTGATGTCGATGATCTCGTCGAACGCATCGATGCTGTTGTTCTCGAATCGCGTATAGGCACCGAAGATGCCGGCGTTGTTCACGAGGCCGTCGAGGCGACCGTGGTCCTGCAGCGCCAGTTCGATCATGTTGGTGATGGTTTGGGGCTCGGACATGTCGCCAACCAGCACCGACACGGTGTCTGTGCTTGCCCGCCCGCTGTCAGCGATACTGCGTTGGATCGCCTCCGCAGTTGCGGTGAGCGCACCGTCATCTCTGTCGACCACAACAATCGAGGCGCCTTCGGCTGCACACCGCTTGGCGATCGCCGCTCCGATCCCTTTCGCCGCCCCGGTCACAATCACCACACGAGAGCTGAGGCGTTGCCCGATGTTGGCGGTCAGGTGATCACCGGCGTCGCTCATGTCGCGTCTTTCGGTTGGAGGAAGTTGATCTCGGTCTTCTTTCCGGTCGTGCCGTAGTCCATGCCGTTGTAGGTCGGGCGGTTCGAGACGCCGGGCAGCGGGTGCACGCCGAGCGTCCCCTGGGCGAGGTAGCCACCGTCAACTACTTGGGTCGTGCCGGTGACAAATGCGCTTTCGTCGCTGGCCAGGAAGCGGACCATCGACGCGATGTGTTCGGGCTGGCCCCGCATCGGCATTGGTTGAATCTGGTTGATGACCTGTTCGGCTGCTTCGTCGTGGCCGCGATGCATCAGGTCGGTGAAGATGATGCCGGGGCACACCGCGTTGACCCGAATGTTGAGATGGGCGAGCTCGACTGCCGCGTTCAGCGTGATGTTGGCGACGGCTGCTTTCGTCGCCGAGTAGGCGAGTGGCCCGCCTTTGCCGCTGAGGGCGGCGATCGAAGCGGTGTTGATGATCGAGCCACCATTGCCCGAGTCGCGCATGGCCCGGCCGCCGTGTTTGATCCCGAGAAATACGCCTCTGGCCATGACCGCAAATGTGTGGTCCCAATGATCGACTTCGAGTTCGAGCACGGATCCGATTGCGCCACCGATTCCGGCGTTGTTGAAGACAATGTCGATGCCGCCGAAGTCGGTTTGCGCGACGTCCATCAGCTCGATGACCTGTGCTTCTTCGGACACGTCTGTGGATTGGAAACGCACCCGATCGCCGGCGCCTTGGTCGGTGATCTCGTCGATGAGCTGTTGGCCGACATCTGCGTTCATGTCGCCGATGACGACCTTGGCGCCTTCGTCCACGAACATGCGGACGGTGGCGGCGCCGATTCCGGCGGAACCGCCGGTGATGACCGCGACCCGATCTTCCAAGCGCTTCTGTTCACCCGGCATGAGAGCTTCCCCCGGTAGTCGAGACCGAAGGCTACTTGGGCGAGCGTGCACCCATTGAATGCGATGTGCCAGGTGTCTCGCGTTCCAAGGTTGTCAATATCCTGCAAGTCGGTAATGTTAATTACATGATTACACAACGACAGAAGGATGAATTGCATGCATCGCCAAACGATGAAACACAAGGGCCGTCGAAGGGGAGGGCCTGACATGGGACCTTCACGTGGAGGCCGCGGCGGCGGACGCCGCAAGGGTCATGCTGAGCCACCTGCGGTAACAAGCGAAGAGCTCAACGCCTGGTTTGCCGGCAACCTGCCGGACGACTGGTTCACGGAGGCTCCAACGGTCGCCTTCGACCGTGACGAGATTCTCGTTACGGGGATGCTCCCCATGCCGAAGCTGGGCAAGAAGGACGACAAGACTGTCGCCGCCAATGCCCGCATCGCCGCGTTTCGTGAAGACACCCGGGCCCAGCGCATGGCCGTCGCAGAACGGGCGCAGGCCACCTACCAGCGAGCCGTTTCGTGGGCCGTTGAATGTGGCGACGAACAGGTTGCCTACACCACGGCAAACGTTCCGGTCATGACCCGGTTGGGTCTTGCCGAGCGATCGGTTCTCGACACCCTGATCGATGCCGGCGTGGCCCGGAGTCGCAGCGAAGCGCTGGCCTGGTGTGTCGCGCTGGTGGCCGACAACGAATCGGAATGGATCGACGATCTCCGCTCGGCAATGGAATCAGTCACCGACGTTCGCTCATCGGGTCCCGCCAGCCGCCGCTGACACAGCGAGCAGCAACGTTCACCGCGGCGCCGGTCGTGAATTAGCGTTGGCGAGGTGTCAGCACCCACATTCATCCGGCTCGTATGGCCGGGACAGTTGTGAGGTCAACCCGTCCGCAGTTCTCGGCCAACCTCGGCTTTCTCTGGACCGATCTCTCGCTGCCTGACGCGATCCGGGCTGCCGGGGCCGCAGGGTTTGATGCGGTGGAGTTTCATCAGCCATTCGATTTCTCGCGGGTCGTCGTTGCCGATGCGCTCGCTGAAGCCAACCTCGAGGTGATCTCGCTCAACACGGGCGTCGGTGACGCGACCGTGGGGGAGTTGGGCCTCGCAGCCATGCCCGGCCGGCAGTCAGACGCCCAGCGATTGATTGATCAGGCGATTGGGTTTGCGGTCGAGGTCGGCTGTCGACATGTCAGCGTGATCGCTGGTCGAAGTGGTCGATCAGCTGAGGCCGAGGTGGTCTACCGTGAGAACCTCGCCTACGCCGCGGCCCAAGCTGAGTCGTGCGGTGTCGGTGTGCTCATCGAGCCGCTCAACACCAACGTCGCAGACGACTACCACCTCGTGCGGCTGGCCGATGGCGCCGCAACGATTGAGGCGATCGGTGCGGCCAACCTGACGTTGATGGCTGACACCTTCCATGTGATGACGATGGAAGGAAGCCTCGACCCGATCGATGAGTTCGTCGATCACATTGGGCACATCCAGATCTCGAGTTGGCCAGCGAGGGCAGAACCGACAGGCGCGGGTGTCGACGAGATCGAGTTTGGCTCGTGGCTCCCCGCAATCCTGGAGCGTGGCTACGCGGGTCTGTTCGGGGCCGAATACAACCCTGCGGGCACCGTCGAGAATGGGCTCGGCTGGCTCACAAACTGGAGGAACAACGATGGCTGACGGATCGGTTGCCCTGATCACCGGGGGAGGCCGTGGCATTGGCCGTGCCTCCGCCATCGCACTCAGCAAGCAGGGGTGGAGGGTCGCTGTGGCCGGCCGTACGCGGCAGACCCTCGACGAAACGGTCGAATTGTTGGACGGCGACGGGCTCGCGGTGGTGTGTGACGTTGCCGACGAGGCTTCGGTCACTGATCTGTTTTCTCAGGTGGTCGGCCGATTCGGTCGGCTCGATCTGTTGTTCAACAACGCCGGCTTGGCTGCGAGTGCAGTGCCGGTGGATGAGCTGGCGGTCGACGAATGGCGGCAGCTGATCGACGTCAATCTGACGGGCTCGTTCCTGTGCGCTCGTGCCGCGTTCGGTCAGATGCGCGCCCAAGACCCGCGCGGCGGCCGCATCATCAACAACGGATCGATCTCGGCCACCACTCCTCGTCTCTATTCGGCGCCCTACACCACCTCGAAGCATGCGATCACGGGGCTCACGAAGTCGCTGGCTCTCGACGGACGGCAGTTCGACATCGCCTGCGGGCAAATCGACATTGGAAACGTCGCGTCCGACATGACGGCAGCGATGTCCGGCGGTGTTCTGCAAGCCGACGGATCGACGAAGTCAGAGCCCACGATGCACATGGACAACGTGGCCGCCTCGGTGGTGCACATGGCGTCGTTGCCGCTGTCGGCGAATGTCTTGACGATGACGGTGATGGCAAGCGGTATGCCGTTTGTCGGTCGGGGATAGTCAGGCAGACGTCAGCTGCTGAAGCGTGAGGCGAGAGGGCCAACGATTGCGGTGATGAGCACATAGCCCGCTGCCAGCGCGCCGAGCTCTGCTCCGTCGGTGAGCGATGCTCCGAGTGCGGCGATCACAATCGAGAACTCACCTCGGGCAATCAAAATGGTGCCGGCACGCAAACGGCCTTTCTTGCCGATGCCTCGACGTGCCGCAGCGAACCAACCAGTCGCCACTTTCGTGCCTGCGGTGACCACAGCGAGCAGGAGAGCCCAACCCGCAACCGAGATGAGATCAGCGGGGTCGATCTGAAACGAGAAGAAAACGAAGAACGTCGCGGCGAAGAGATCTCGCAGCGGCGACAACAGCTCGAGTGCTCGTTCCTCAGCTCGGCCCGACAAGGCGAGACCAACCAGAAAGGCGCCGATGGCGCCTGAAACATCAAACAGTTGGGCCACGCCTGCGGTGACAAGAACCAGACCAAACACACCAAGCAGTACTGACTCGTTTGAACCCGAACCGACCCGTGCGCTGATGCGAACACCGAATCGCAGCGCACTCGCCAGGATGATCGCAACCACGATGAGCGCAAGGCTGACGCTGGCGATGGTTTCGCCAAAGGTCCCGCCGACGATCAGCGCCGCCATCACCGGCAGATAGATGGCCATGGCCAGGTCTTCGATCACAAGCAGGTTCAACACCGGAGCCGTCTCGCGGTTACCGAGCCGTCCGAGATCCGCCAGCACTTTGGAGATGACACCCGACGACGACACCCATGTCACCCCACCCAGGAGGAGTGCTGCGACCCAGCTCCATCCGAGCAACAGGCCAACAAGCACACCGCTGCCGGCGTTCAACGTCATGTCGACAAGGCCAGGAGGTATGCCGGTCTTCAGGCCATTTCGCAGCTCAACATCTGTGTACTCGAGACCGAGTGAAAAGAGCAGCAGCAACACGCCGATCTCGGCTGCGAGAGCGACAAACTCGGTGCTTACGTCGAGTCGTGCGATCCCACCTTCACCGAAGGCCAACCCGGCGATGAGGTAGAGGGGGACGGCGGTGATGCCGAGTCTGGCGGCGAGCCGAGATAACAGGGCCAAGCCAAGTGCCACGGCTCCTACTTCGAGAAAGGCCAGCGCAGTCTCGGTGGAGCCAGCGGCGAAAAGGAATGATGGTTGTACCGATAGCTCCGACAGCGCGAGGGTCATTCCTCGAGCAGCGTGCGAAGCAACTGCAAGCCGTCGTGGGTGCCGACGGCGACCACGACGTCTCCAGCCTCAAGGACAAACTCGGGTCCAGGAGCGGCGACAGCGTTGTCGTTGCGCATCACCGCCACGATCGATGCACCCGTCTTTGTTCGGAAACGGCCCTGTCCAATCGAGTGCCCGTTGAACGAAGAGGCCTTTGACAGCGGGACCCATTCGATGGCCAAGCCTTCGATCTCTTGGCGAATCTCGGCGACTGTCTCCGTGACATTGCTCGTGCCGAGTAACTCCGCCAACACGTGGGTGTCGGAGTCAGACAGCGTGAGGAGCGAGTGGCAAGCGTCCGGGTCGTCGAGGTCGTACGCGAGCATCTCTCGACGACCATCGTGATGGACGATGACACCAACGCTTTGTCCCTGTTCAGAGGTGAACTCGTAGCGCACGCCGACGCCGGGCAGCTTGGTTTCACGCACGTTTGCAGACACGGGGCCAAGCTAGCGGCTTGTCGATGAGGCACCCAAAGCTCGGTCTGGGGTCATCAAGTTCTCCATCACGATGCGAGCTATCTCGGCAATCTCAAAAAGAATTTCTCGAGTCGCTGTCGAATAGGTGGATGTGGTTCGTCATCGAGGTGAAGCAGGCAATCAGCCCGCTCCAAAACGGAGGAATCACCACCATGCAGACAAGGGAAGCAACGACCATGAAGAACAACACCGACACCTGGAAACTGATCACTGCCGAGCGAATCGCTTTGGCTGATGACCTGGCCGGGCTGACCGACGCCGACCTCGATGTGGCGACCGAACTCCCCGGCTGGACCGCCAAGGACGTGCTGGCTCACGCCGTCACGCCGTTCTTGGTCTCGATTCCGAAGTACGTGCTCACGATGATGCGATTCGGCGGCAACATCGACAAGACCAACGAGAAGTTCGCCGCTCAGCTGGTCCAGCGGCCCGCCGCCGAACTCGTGCAGGTCTTGCGTGACAACGCCGACTCGCAGTGGGCGCCTCCCGGCGATGGGCCAGACATGCCGCTCACCGAGATCGCCGTCCATGCCCAGGACATCCGTCGTGCACTTGGCATCGCCCATCGGGTCTCCGATGGCGTTGCTGGCGTGGTGCGTGAAGGCGCCGAGGCCCAGAAGAAGTCGACGCCCGAGTCCGTTGCGAACCTGATGAGCCGCCTCGACACCAAGCTTGCTTCCTGACGGAGCAGCGAGGCCGAGGCTGGCCAGATTACTCGATGCTCTCGAACTCGAGCGAGTCGATGACGGACTGTGCGATGTCGAACCATGCCGGATCTTGTGCGGCCACGATCAACGTGAGCGGCTCGGCCAAGCCTTCCTCGATCTGCACGATTCGGTTGACGAATCCGGTCCGGATGCTCTGCCCCGGAAAGGGGTATCGAGTGAACAGGATGTACTCGCACACCTCGGTTTCGCCACAAGAAGCCGAGGGGACGATTTCGATGTCGGCCTGCAGAACTGTTCGCCCGTCAATCTCGATCTCGCTGATGCCGATCACCATGTTGGGCGGCGGGTCGTCGGCCAGCGCCTGAAGATCAGTGAGTTCAATGGCGTCACCGTCTCGTTCGTACTGAGCATTCACCGGCACGAGTTCGGTCACGCCCGTTCGGAACACCAGGTCGCGATCGCCGGGTCCAACCGATTCGGGGCCAGTGAGAACGAGCCAGCCTGGAAAGTTCGGTTGCACCTCCCAGTTGTCGCCGACGGTGAACATGACAGGTGTTCCAAGGTTCGTGCTGGTGTACGAGCCGGGGTCGATCTCCATCCCGACGCCGTCAAACGGCGTGTCCCAACCTTCTGGAAGGTCGACGGGTGCTGGCGGGCTTTCCGGAGGGTTTGACGCAGAGATCGGGGCGGTGACCGTTCCGCGTGCCGCAATGTCTTGGTTGGCCAGCTCAATTGACGGAGCGACCTGATCGAAGATGGCCTCGGCATCCGCTAGTTCGGCCGCGGTTGGTGCCGACCAGCCAAAGGCGAGGATGCCGGCTTCTGTCTCGGCCAGGTAGAGCTCAGAGAACGGAAACGGATTCCACCCAGTCGGCCCGCCGGTACCCAGCGGATACGGCGAGAGCAGGGGTCCGTTGTCGAGATCTGGATCGGAGGCAACAAATGACCAGCGTTCCATCTCCAGCCCGAAGGCCGAGAGTGTCTCCCCTGTAGGTTCGGCGGTCCCAAAGGCAGCGATGCGTTGTTCGGTGAGCGCTGCGATGTCGGCAATGGGGCTGGTGTCGACGAACTGACTGAACAGGCCAAACACCATTGTTGGCTGCGCCGCTCCCTGAACAGAGTCGTACGTCGAACGAACCATCACCAGGTTGGCGTCGTAGTGAATGCTCTGCGGGGCAGCGATGCCGAGGGTCATGCCGCCCATGACCGGAAGGTTATGCTCCTCGAGTTGGCTCCAATCGGGTTCGCCGAATGTCGCTGCCTCGGTTGAATCCTCGCTGTCCGCTCCTTCAGCGCTCTCATCGTCGGTGCCTTCGCTCGAGGCGTCGGGTGACTCCTCATCTGACGCTTCGTCGGTGTTGGTGGCCGCCGAAGCATTGGCTTCGGCCGACGCTTCGTCGGTTTCTGAGTCTCCACACGCTGCAGCGAGGAGCGCTGCGGTAGCGAGCAGTAGTGCGAGTCTCTTCATTCGTAGTCCCTCTCGATCGCTTGGTTTGCCACGAAGACGATGCGTTGCGGTGGATTCCTTCGCGCTGGTGCGACAAAGTTTCTCGGAACTGCCGCGAAGGAAACAGTGAGGGGGGAACGAGTTCGAACCGTGGAGGCTCCACGCGCAGCGACGGCCGATGCTGTCGCCACCGACGCCGGCCGGCGTGAGCTGGCTCGATTGTTCGAGCGCGAATTCGATTCGGTCTACCGGTTCTGTCTCACACGCACGGGTTCGCACACGGCAGCCGAGGATGTCGCGTCTGACGTCTTCGCCGAGGCGGCACGTCGTTTCGCAAGTACGCCAACACCCTCGATCGACATCGCTTGGCTCATAGCAGTGGCCCGTCGGCGTGTGATCGATCGATGGAGATCTGAGGAACGACATCGAGCGCGGGCGGAACGAATGCAACAGCTCGCAGCGCCCCAAGCAACGGCTGAGGAGCCTGGCGCTGCCGCGGCAGCCGGTGAGGTGATCGATGCCTTGGGTCGCCTCCCGACTCGTCAACGGATCGCACTCACGCTTCGGTACCTCGATGGATTCTCTGTAGAGGAAGTAGCCAAGCAACTCGAGACGACGTACCGGAGCGCTGAGTCGTTGCTGAGCCGGGGTCGGGCCGGCCTGTGCAAGACCTTGGAGGCAACGACGTGACCGAACAACGCGACAGGCAAGAGTCGCTCGTCGCCGACATGCTGCGACGGGCCGACACAGACTCAGTGGTGCCCGCTGACGCACGGCAGAGAGCGCGTGGCGCCATGCTGAGCGCATACGAGGACATGGCCCAAACACTGGGCGCCCAACAGCGAGAAGCCGAGGTGTTGACGTTCGAAAAGCAACACACGCATCGAGCCTCGGCCTCGCCTCGGCGTCGTCTGCCGTTTCTCGGTGCAATTGCCGCTTGTTTGGTCGTCCTGGTTGGCTTGGCGATTCGTCTGCCCTCATCGAACGACGTGGCGCGGCCGACTGACTCGGCCGATGCTGACCGGTCAGAGTTCGAGACCGGAACTGATGGCCAATTGATTGAGCCGGTCCGCCTGGCCGCTGGATTTCATCGAACCGAGATGCTCGGGCCCTCCGTCGGCTTTACCCTCGATGGCCCGCTTCACGTGGTGCGGGAAGGGGAAGGCTTCATTGAGTTGGCCGTCGACCCGGGCGACCCGGCGGAGGCAAGGATGTGGATCTTCGGACCCGAGTCTTTGAAACTCGTTGGAGACGCCCCATCTGTCGGAGAGTTCTTCGACGGGCACTCTCAGATCTCTGCTCAGTTTGTGCCAAGCGTTTTGGCCGGTCGATCCGCCGGAACGTGGTCGGCCTTCCACTCGTTCGTCGAACCACCCTGTCAACTCCATGAGTCGTGCACGCCCCTGGTCGCAGAACCCATTGAACTTGGGCTGGCCGGAGGCCGGACGTCCGACGTCTTTGAGGTTGTCCTCGACGAATCAGATCCGGACTCGCTATCGCTGGTGATTGTGGTCTGGAGAACGCCCGACTCGACCTACAGCTTCGAGCCGGGCGTTCCCTTCGAAGATCTCCTGGCGTCGCTCGAGATCGGATCCTGAACTTCTTGCGCAGAAATGGTGTGAGAAGTCGGTCGGTAGTGGACCAAGCCGCTTTGGGGAACCGAGCGTAGGTTTGCCCGGTGGACGATCAAGCGAGCAACCCGCACGAGCACGGTGTCCATCAAGCGCAGCCTTCAGATCTTGATCTTGTTGCTGCGACGCTCGCGAAGGCATTTGTCACCACCCCGCTCTTCCACTGGCTTCTCGATCATCGAGATGACCCTGAGCCCCGCCTGTTGGTCTCGCTCAGAGCTCTGCTCCGGCTCGAGCTTTCGAAGCCTGACCATCTCGTCGACACAATCGACCGCGGTGCTGGGGTGGCACTCTGGTACGACGTCGATCGGTGGCGTCACTCAACTTGGGAGTCAGCCCGCTTGTTGCCCTCAGCGATGCACACCTACGGCAAACGTCTCAAACTCGCCGGCCAGGTCAAGTCGATGGTCGACGATGTCCATCCCACGAAGCCGCACCGGTACTTGGCGTACATCGGTGTGCGGCCCGAGCAACAAGGGAACGGTCTGGGGAACAAACTCTTGGCGTCGGCTACCGCTCGCTGCGATGCCGATGGCGTAGCGGCCTATCTCGAGAATCTCGATCCGAGAAACACGCCGTTGTACCAACGATTTGGCTTCGTCGAAGGGGAACCGATCAAGCTCCCGCCCGGAGCGCCGGCCGTCGTTCCAATGTGGCGCGACCCAGCCTGACGAACTCATCGCCCCAGGGCGGCTTGCACTCGAACGAGAGCCGAACGTTCGGTAATGTCGCCGAATGGCACACACCCGAGACTCATTGGTTCAACTGACCGAAACCTTCTTGAAGGCGTTCAATGACAACGACCTCGACGGTGTCCTGTCGGCCTTCGCCGAGGGTGGCATCTACGAAGAGTTCAATGGCCGCGAATCGAAGGGCCCAGACGCCATCAGGGTCGCCTTTGCTCCACAGTTTGAAGGAGCCTTTGGCCAGATGAAGTTCATCGATGAAGACCTCATGGTCGATCCCGTGGCTGGCAAGGTCATGGCCTCGTGGCGTTGCACGCTCGAAGTGAAAGGCCAACCGACGTCGTGGCGAGGACTCGATGCAATGACCTTCGACGACGATGGCAAGATCACGCACAAGCTCACCTATGCCAAGACCAAGGCCCCGCTGTTCGAGTAACTCTCAGCGGTATTGGTACGGCCTCTGCCCGGTGTGGGCAGAGGCCACTGAAGCAAGGATCTTTTGACCCTCTATGAGTCGATGAGTTCTTGGATGCGTGCGGTGAGTTCTTCCTCGCCGAGCGCTCCAACGTTGACGTCGATTTCGCCGTTGTCGTTCACGAAAGCGAACGCCGGCTGGTCGGTCACGACGAGCTCTTGCCAGATGGTGCCGTCGGCGTCGATCAGGTGATCGAAGTTTCCGACTCCGGTTTCTTCGACGAAGTTGACCATCGATTGAACATCATCGGATCGGCTGGGCAAGCCGAGGAAGACGACATCGTCGCCCAGTTGTGCTTGTACCTCTGCGACCGCAGGGGCTTCGTTTCGGCAGCGCACTCACCACGGGGCCCAGAACCAGACAACAACGTCTTGGCCAGCAAGGTCGTTTGTATCGAGTTGGCCTCCCGACACGGTGTCGCCAACCAACGCGGGAAGACCGGCGCCAGCAGCACTACCGGCGGCTGACTCTGCGTCGCTTGATGTTGATGCGTCTTCAATTGCGCTACCGCCGCAGGCGCTCGCGATGAGCGCGAGTCCGAGTGCGGTGGCGCCAAGACGGCGTGAACGTTTCAATCGAGTGGACATAGGCGGGGTTTCTCCTGGTGTTTCTTAGGGGGTAGTGGCGGGTTCAGGCGGCGACGCTTGTCTTGGTGTCGGCCGAGATGTTGGTCTCTGTCGTCGTGGGGTCGGCTTGTGAGGCGTTTCTTCTGGCGAGAAAGCCGCCGATCATGATGATGGCGTTGATGGCGAGGAACGGGTA
>CALJSB010000064.1 GCA_937976305.1 uncultured Acidimicrobiales bacterium | reverse complement strand
CCGTGACGTCTAGATCAGCGTGTTGGCGAAGATCTGCCATGCGAGGACGCTCTTGGCCACAAGACTCAACACGATGTAGGTCGACTCTCCCCGCAGATAGTCAGCCCACTTCCCCACCTTGCGGTACTGCAACCACTGGTTGATGGCAAAGGTGTTGAAGAAGAAGAACAGGCTGAAGATGATGCCGTACACAAACCCCGGCGGACCCTCTCCGCCTTCCTGGTTCACGTTCACGACGAGGTAGAGGGCGAGCGCCGCCCACGGGCCGATGCCGGCGATGCAGCCAAACCAAAACGGCGTCCACCAAGTGCTGCGATCAGGAGCGTTGACCATCTCCATGATCCAGCCAAACAAGATCATCGAGATGTTGGCGAACGCCAGTGCAACCAGAGCGGCGAGGTCGGTGATGCCGGTCACCAGCGCGATCAGAACGATCATCAGCGTGGACGAGATCGAATACTCGACCCACCGGAACCGATTGCGACCGCGGCGCAACTCCCGTCCGTAGCCAGCGAATCCGACCGTGGCGATGATGAAGTGGAACCCCGCTGACAGCAGCAAGAACGATGCCGTCGCCCACGCAAGCGGAACGTCGAAAACTGAGTTGACCGTGCCATCAGCAAGCGGCGTGCCGGGCGGACCGTTCAACGCAAACGTGCTCACCTCGAGCGCAAAGTCGTTGCCGAGCACAATCATCAGTGCGCCCGACACGAGGTGAAAGAATCCCATGATCAGGTTGAACGAACGAAGCTTCGCGAGTCGAGCGTCCGATACCTCGACCGTCTCACGGTCAAAGTCGATGCTTGGAACCAATGCGCTCATGCGTGAATGCGATCTCGATCTGAGTTGGGCTGCCCGTTGGTGACGGGGCGCTGTCTGTCGACGCTGCCCCCTGTGTCTATCTTGCGTTTGCGATCCCGTACGCAATGGTTCCGACCACAATGAACGTCACCAAGAGCACCGAAAAGGCCAGGGACGTGAGGTCGACCTTGCTGTAACCCTCACGCCGATTGCGGATCAGGCTCGTCGCAGATGTCACAATCGCCACGAACGAGCACAAAAGGCTCAGCGGCGGAACGATGAGGAACGGGATCGACCAGGCCGTTGCCGTGATGGCGATCTTGCTGAGAGCTCGGAGGTCGTTCCAGGTCGTCATCGGGTGTCGTTGTTGAGGTTGGATCGCACAGGTCTGTCCTTCAACCTACGCAGACCAGGGGAAGACGGGCTCATATGGTCAGTGAACCAGCTTTCGTTCCGTCCGCTCAGGTTTCCTAGGCTGCGCGGGTGGCAACAGTTTTTGAACCAGACGGTTGGGATGCCCGGCTGCGAGTTGGCCTCCTTGTACCCGATGGCGATGTCGGGCCCGAGTCTGAGTGGTCGGCGATCGCACCGACCGGCGTGTCGGTGAACGCGAGCCGGTTCCGCTTCCCGGTTGGCGCGGTGGAAGCTTCAGCAGATCGCATCTCCATTGCCCCGGTGGAGTTCGTGGCCGCACCCGGCCCGCTGGACGACGCCATCGGTCTGCTCAATCCCCCATTGATCGACATCTATTCGCTGGCGTTCACGTCAACCAGCTACGTCGGCGAGGACGCCGATCTGGTCTCCCGGCTCAGCGGACGTGCCGGCGGCAAACCCGTCGTCACGACAGGGCAGGCGCTTCTCGCCGCAGTTGACCACTTCCAAGCATCCAAGGTACTGCTGGTCGACCCGCCATGGTTTCCCGCCGAGCTCACCAAACTCGGCAAGGATTGGCTCATGCGCAACGACGTCGGCGTCGCCCGCGCCGAGGCCGCAGGCCTGCCGTCAGGGCAAGGCAACATCCACCCCGGCGCCCTCCACCGCTGGTTGTGTGGAGCGGTCGATGGAATCGATTTGGTACTCATCGGCGGCAATGGCTTTCGAGCAGTTGGGGCGATCAACGCCGTCGAACGCGACACCGGCGTGCCCGTCGTGAGCGCCAACACCGCCCTTCTCTGGCACACCCTTCGAACCGCCGGGCGACCAACCAGCGACGTCACCCGCTACGGCCGGATCTTCACCGACTGAGAGAGCCTGGATTCAAGCGACGTCGAGCGTGATGTCGAAGATCGCTTCGTATCCGTCGCCGCTAGACGTGGGCTGCGCGTTCAGGATCATCTGATCGCCACTCTCGACGGCGGTGCCATCATCGGCATTGCGGACCGGGCGCTCGCCACGAGTGTTGTAGGGGGCGGTAGCGAAGACGGCGTCGGTCGTCGCCGGATCGAAGAACAACTGCGACGTGAACTCTTCTCCGCTGTCGGTTCGCACCTTGAAGTGCAGGTGCACAGCACGACTCGGATACCACCCGGGATAGATCGTGATGAAGGTCGCCGCACCAGAAGCGTCAGTGATCTGATGACCTCGCAAGAACTGCTGGCCGACGGTGTCCATGTTGTCGAAGTCGGTGTCCGAGTAGACGCCAAACGCATCGCATTGCCAGAGGTCGACCTGGGCACCCGCAAGGGCATCACACGTTGTGCCGTCGAGCGTCGAAACACGGAACGTCACGGTCAACGGAGTTCCTTCGGACATCGAACCGCTCAAGGGGTCGGTCCTGATGTCGGAACGGTTGGCCTGTTCGTCAACGAAGATCGGGCCCTCGGACAGAGCCGGCCGCACCACGCAACCCAAAGGAAGATCGCTATTGGTCTCGGCAATTGACTCGAGATCGGACGTGCCGTCGCCGCCACACGCAGCCAACACAACCGCCCCACCCAACATGGCGAGCGCCTTGCGGCGGCTGTAGATGGTGCCGATCGTCAGATCGTCGTCATCAAACCCCACCGACGACCTCACGGACCTCTCCGGTGAGAGCGATCGACTCCAGCGCTCGGGACTGGGACACATGCATCGTTCGGATCACGATGTCGTCAACCCCGAGAGCGGCCAGTTCGCCAAATCGCTCCGCCACCCGTTCGACACCGCCGAACACCAGCTGGCTCTCGTCCAGACCCCGATAGCCAGCGCTGATCATCTCCCGCCCTTCCTTCACGGTGTCACTGTCGTTCCGACCGACGAGGATGTCCCGTCGCAACGCCACCCTGGGAGTCGTGCCGAACTCGGCGCAGAACTCCCGGTAGCGGACGATCGCTTCAACCAGTTCCTCGGCCGTCAGGCCGGGACTGGCATACCAGGCATCACCCTCCCGGGCTGCCCGACGCAGCGGGATGTCACCGGTACCCGATCCAATCCACCACTCAACCGGCTGGGGAGGGCGAGGAGAGATCGACGCACCGCCGACATCCAACATCTCGCTCTCGGCGATGCCGCCACCGAGCAGTGTTTTGATGACCTTGATCGACTCGTCAGTGTGACGGCCGCGATCAGTCAGGCGGGCGCCCATGGCGGCGAAGTCGGCCTCGCCCCACCCGATACCGGTCTGAAGGACATACGGGGCCTCGGACATCGCCGCCAGTGTGCCAACCTGCTCGGCCACCAGTACCGGGTTCCAAAGCGGCAGCAAAAAGAGCGCCCCAATCGGCCTATCAACCGGCCAGTCGGCCATGATGCGGCCGACCATCGGCACGTTCTGGACGTAGTTGGCGTCGGGCCCGTTCGAGTGATGGTCGCCAAGGCTCAGGTGATCGAGGCCCGCCTCAGCAGCCGTCTTGGCCCGGGCCAGCACATTGGCGACGGCGACGGTCGGCCCTGCTCCGACGTAGCGGCTGGTGATGCTGATTCCGATGCGCAAGGTCGTGTCGCCGGGTTAGCTCGGCCGTCCGGCGGGCAGATTGAAGAGGCGGCGGGCGTTGTCGCCGATGAATGCTGCTCGGTCCTGCTCGGGGAACATGGAGACCAGCGTGTTGAGGTCGTGCACGTAGTCGGGTGTGTGGTCCGCATGCGGGAAGTCCGATGCCCACAGAAACCGGTCGACGCCGAACCGTTCGGCCAGCGCAGGAATGGTGCGCTCGTCGGGGTCGCAGCTGATCCAGATGCGCTCACGGAAGTAGTCGCTTGGCTTGTGTTTGAGGGGAACCTTGTCTCCGATGAACGTGTGGCCATACACAGCATCGATTCGATCGAGCCAGTAGCCAATCCAGCCCCCGCCTGACTCAAGGACGAGCACCTTGAGCTTCGGGAATCGATCGAACACGCCGTAGTCGAACAGTGACGTGAACTGATGCCGCACACCGTCGCTGGCCGTGACCGAAGCCAACAAACGCAACTGCTTCACGTTTTGCCAGTCGCCCATACGCTCGCCCTTGGTCCACTGGGGCTCGAAGGTCGGATGGATCGCAAAGGGCACGTCGAGGTCTTGCGCGGTTGCGAACACAATGTCGTGGTCGGAGTGACCGAGTGGTTTTGCGTCGTGGGTGAACGGGCACACGTACACGCCCTTCGCACCCTCACCAACAGCGCGCAGCATCTCGGCTGCAGCCGCCGCGGGGTCTGATAGCGAGATGTGTGCCGTCGGCACCAGGCGAGGCTCATCGGCGGCGAACTCGCAGATCCAGCGGTTGTAAGCCTTCGTGTAGGCCTGGCTGAGTTCGGGGTCCTCAAGCTCGGCCTCCCACAAGAGTCCGACCGTCGTATAGAGGATGGCGATGTCGATGTTCTCGGCGTCGAGGAGTTCGATTCTCTCGCCCGAGTGCATGGCCCCGTAGGGCGACTCACGCAGATAGGTGCGCTCGGGATCGCGCTGCAACTCGACCAGGTCGGGATACCCCATGGCGCCAAGGGTCGATGGGAATCCGGCTTTGGACATCTTGGAGCGTTTGCCCGCGATCTCTAGTTCTTCGAGGCCGTTCTCGTCGGTACGGATGCGCAGCGCGCGATCTCGGTACCGAGGATCGATGTAGTTCTCACACAGGTCGGGCGGCTCGAGAATGTGGGCATCGGCGTCGACAGCCCCGTCGACTTCGATGCGGTGGGTCTCGTGTATCGGCTTCTGCGCTTCGACAACAACGGCCATGGTTCCCCCAAACTTCGCCGGTGAGTCGACCCTAGAAGCTCTGTCCTCATCGGGCCCAAACCCGAGGTCGTTCCACAGCCCGATCGTGAGGGAAGTAGTCCGACACCGCGTAGTGCTGACAAGCGCGGTTGTCCCAGAACGCAATGCTGTGCGGTTCCCATCGGAACCGACATTGATACTCGGGAATTCGGTCAGGTCTCGAACGGTGCTGCCACGGTTTCGATGTTCAGCTGGCCGGCGAGACCGGCCGCTCGGTGCACGCCGATCTCTTCCCACTCGGGGGACGACGACATCTCGAACAGTGCCGCCCGGCTCGGGTACTTCGCGATCGCGATCTCGTCCCACAGCTCTTCGACTTGGCCGAGGGCCAGGAACGTGACGTCCCCGGCGAAGGTGATCGAACCCCCGTACTCGACGATCAACTTGCTCACCTCGCGCCCGTAGATCCGATAAGCGTCGCGCCCGTTCAGATCGGATCGGTCGAAAGCTCAGCGTTCGGAATCTCAGCGGAGCTGCACCCGAACCCGAGGATCACTCGAGGGTCCCGCGACCACAGCGCCGCGCTCATTCAGCAGCGATGCGAGCTCTCGGTGAGCGGCTCGGTACCGGTACCACGGGATCGACGGATACAGATGGTGGATCAGATGCCGATCCTGCTGCAGGAGTAGCCACGTCGAGCCCGGGAAGAGCGTGATGCGGGTGTTGCGAAACCGGTCGGTGTGCTCATAGGGGAAGTGCGGCAACCACACGAAGAAGAACAGCAGATAGAGGAAGGTGAGTCGGGCCGGAATGATCCACAAGACGACCACGGGAACGAGAGCATCGAGCGGGATCGAGACCAGCACTGCCATCACCCCCACCCTGGCCGCCCAGCTCTGTTTGGCAAGCAAACTGCTGTCGTCGCTGTCGGCGGTTGCGTCCCCTCCGAGGCGGCGCTTGAGAGCACTCGCGAGTCGCACCCCGCCGGGCAGTGCCACGAGCACCAAGATGACATTGCTGGCAAGCCATTTGATCGGCAACGCCACCAGCGGACCTTTCGCCGCGATGTCAGGGTCGCGATCGGTGTTGGTGTGGGCGTGATGCCGCAAGTGACTCGACCGATGGCCAGCGAAGCTCAGGAGAATCAGCTGCCCGGCGATGTTGCCGCAGATCGAGTCCCACCGCGCATACCTCGGGTTGTTGTTGCTGATCGATCCATGCACCGCCTCGTGGACCACCGTGTAGAGACCGTAGGACGCAACGCTGTTGATCAAGACACCGACCAGCCACGGCATCGCCCCAACTGCCCATACTGCGATCACAGCGATCTCGATTGCAATCAGCACCGCGAGCAACAGCACGGTCGGCCAGGCGAAGCCCCGCGAGAGGCGCTTCGAGACTCCGCGCTCGGCGTCGGTGAGTGTCTTGCCACTCATGAGGTCATCCCCTCGAGGCCGACGAGGCCTCGTGCGAGTTCGATCTCGCCCATGTGACGCAGAAGCGAGTCCTGCACAAGATCGAGCGTGTCGCCGGGCCGGCCCTCGGTGATCGCTTTCTCGGCCATTGCTTCTCCTCGCGACAGTTCTCTGTTGTGCCAGTTAATTTGGCACAACATACCATGAGGGCGATGAGCGACACGACCCCCGACCCGATCGGGATGCTCGACATCGGACGACCGGACTCGAGCCACACGGTGGTGGTGTCCGCTGCGTCAGGGGCCGTGGGAAGTGTTGCGGCGCCCGTGAACACCTCGCCTTCGAGGCCGCCCGTGAAAAGCGAGCGGTCAGGCAGCAGGCGTTCAGAGATGGGGAGCGAGCAGCGCAGTCAGCGCATCGCGCACGACGAGGTCGGTTTCGGCAACGGTGAGGTTGCGGACACGACGGAGCAGGTCGATCGAGTCGATCTGTGTCAGCACGTTGCCGGCTTCGATTGCCGACGAGCGGG
Organism: uncultured Acidimicrobiales bacterium; assembly: GCA_937976305.1. Lineage (GTDB taxonomy): Bacteria > Actinomycetota > Acidimicrobiia > Acidimicrobiales > SZUA-35 > CALEWY01. The sequence goes on along the minus strand of CALJSB010000064.1, from coordinate 4,340 downwards.
CCCTCGGCGACAGCGCTGCCAATTCGGGGGCGAACTGCAGCTGGAACTGTTCCCGGAGTAGCCGTCGATTCTTGTGCAGCTCGTCGCGCACGCGTGGACTGTTCGCTGCGTTGTGGATCGTGGCCCGGAACATGGCGCCGTTGGTCTCGTAGAGACGAAGCCGCATCGAGACGAAGTCGCCGAGCCGTTCCGCGAACGGTCCCTCCCCGATGTGTTGGAGGTGCGCGACCTCCGCTGCCTGCGCCTGGCTGCGTTTGATCGCCGCTTCGACCAACTCACCGGGGTCGGCGAAGTAGCGATACAGCGAACGCAACGAGAGCCCGGATCGCTTGGAGGCTTGCTCGATCGACGGGAACATCATGTCCTCGGCGAACATCTCGAGCACGACATCGAGCACGGCGTCGAGGTTGCGTTGCCGCCGGGCGGTGCGCCCGTCGATCGGTCGCTCGTCAGAATGCTCGGTTGTCGCGGCCTCGGTCATCGAGTGCCGACGCTATCAATCAAGGGTCGGTTCTCGGGAGTGAGAACCACAGGGCGACGGCAAGGATCGGCACGAAGATCATGTTGCCGATCGCTCCGGGTGGCGGGTCATCGACGATCAAAGGCTTGAACTCAGCGATGACGGCCCGGAGCCCCCAATCAGCAAGTTGGAGCAGCAGCGCCGCTGGCACTAGGAACCGATAGCGGGCAATGATCACCCACGCAACGACAGCGAGGAGCAGCTGTTCGAGGCCCCACTGGGCGAAGAGGTGCACGAGGTTGTCACCCGCATCGCCGGAAACCTCGAGCCCGGCAATGCTGTTGGCTCCGCCGTCGTTGGCGAAGATGTGGACGAGGCTGCGACCCGTTGCCAGCACGGTCATCGCGACGAGGACCCAGAACGACGCAGCGGTTCCCCGGTAGCCGTGTTCGGGTTGGGCGAGCAGATATCGGATGTTGCGCATATCAGGTGAGTGGGCCCCATACCTCGAGGTGGCCCGAACGTTCGACGCGACGGAGGGTTCGCAGATCGAGAAGTGGTTCGAGCCCAACGTCGGCGAACACCCGGCGGACGTGGGCCGCGTCGTCGGTCGACGCCGTCGCCAGGTCGTCGTGGAGGCGTTGCATCAGCCAGAACCGGTAGGGCATCACACTGGTGGTCAGTTCGATGCCCCGCCAGGGAAACGTCGCTGCGCCGCCGGCAACGAGTCCTCGCCCTCCCGTCAGACCCCGTGTCGCAGGGTCGTCGAGCCCGTTGGTCCCCGCCTCGATCTCGGGATGCTCCTCGAGCCAAGCATTCGCTGCGTCGACGTGTGCTGAGATCTCGGGAAGGTATTCCTCGGACACGTAGCGCATCATTGCCATCAGCGTGTCTGGCAGTTCGTCGCTTGCGATCAGGTCATCGTCGTCGGTGCCGTACTCGTGTCGATACGGCTCGACTGAACTCATCCGCTCGACCCACCGACCGACACGCGGCGCACGCTGCTTGATCACCATCGTTGGCGCCGGGTCACGAAAAAGATGGGCCCACATGGCGGCGATCAGGCCGTAGTCGCCAATGGTGGGACGATTGCCGAGCAGGTAGGGATAGTCGACCAGGTGGGCCTCGAACAGGTCCAGCCATTCGTGGAAGGCCGATTCGATCAATGGTTGTGACTCAGCTGTGACGCCGAACACAACGGCCGCTTTGCGCATCCTTCCGCTGCTGTGCATGAACATCTTCTCGGCCTCGTCGGAGCTGAGAGCCTGGGGAAAGCTGAGTGCGAACTCCGAGGTGATGAACGCCAGATTCTGCTCATCAAAGTTCCAGCGATAGTGCATCGCTGGACGCAGGAGACCTTCGCCGCCGAACAACTCGAACACGTGCGCAATGGCCAGCAGCAGCGGCGAATCTGGATACGACGACGACCGGCGCAGTCGTTGCCCAGGCCCGCGTTCGAAGTGGTCGATGATGTCGGCACCGTCCTGGACGATCGTGCCATCAGGGGTCTCCATGCACGGGACGATCCAGCGGCCGACGGCGGGGACGATCTCGTTCAGGTACCGATCGGAACCTGGCGACCTCTCGACGAACGGGATGCCCTGGGTGCGCAGATACGACCGAGCCTTGCCGGTGTACAACGACGCGGGCATTCCGTACAGGGTGTAGGCAGCGTTGATCGAGGGAGTGTTCATCGACAAGCGCTTTCGAGTTGGGAGATAGGGAGCGGGCCATGGAAGCCCGACCCGTCGTTGAGGATGACGACCTTGGCCGGGTTGGGGATGACCGCGATGAAATCGCTTGTCAGTTCTGCGGTGCGACGCTTCCATCCGTCTGGCAGGTCGAGTTCGTCTCGTTCAGGCGCGTCGTTTGGTGCGCTCCATGCCGGCGTGGCCAAGGTGCCGTCGCCGAAGTCGAGCACCTCGATCGAGCGACCCGACCCATAAAGCATCGCGTGGCGCTTGTCGACCGACAGCAGGGTGGCTCCTGCGACGCGTTCGTTGCCGATGGGGCGAGCAACGAACGAGAAGCGCAGCCCGTCGACCTCCATAGTGTCGAGCGGGCCGTCTGCCTCGGCGAGCGGTGATCGGCTGAAGTACGCGGTATCGGCGACGAGCCCGCCAAACAGGGCAAACGAAGCGCCGTCGGGAAGCGAAAGACTCCGTGCCCGTTGCTCGGTGACAGGCTCGTGGCACAGCCAGACCTGACCCTGTGCGTCGATGAATTCCATGCGTAGGCCTTCGCCGACGGTCCAGTTGTCAACCCATTCAGGGTTGCCGAGGCGTTGGTCGAGACGCGGGTCGTGCGGCTTGCTCACGACGCCGGACCAAGCCATGCCGTCAGCGCATCGGTGTAGGCCTCGCCAATGTCTTCCTGCAAGAAGTGACCGCCACCTTCGAGGATCACGTGCGGCTGGTCTTGTGCACCGGGGATGCGAGCGACGATCGGCTTCCAACCATCAGGGGAGACGATGTCTTGGTCGCTGAAAATGGTCAGCACCGGTTGCGTCCACCCCTCGAACACATCCCAAGCCGCGTTGCAGGCCGGATACATCGGGTTGTCGGGTCGAGTCGGAAGCAGTTGGGTAAACGCCCGGCTTCCGATCGTGAGCGAAGGGTCCGGATACGGCGCCCGGTAGCCGTGCACCACATCGCCACTCGGCTCGGTGACCATCGTCATCGGCAGCATCGCCCAGGGCTGCCATTCGAGTGTCGTCCTTGCGAACTCTTGAAAGTCAGCGAACGGCCCCGTCGCTTCGATCACGTCAGGGAGTGGTTCGGCTAGATCACGCCAGGGCAAACCGGTGTTGGATATCACCAGCCGCTCGACCAGGCCTGGGTTCTCTGCTGCGAGGCGCATGCCGATGATGCCGCCCCAGTCGTGCAGCACAAACGTGGCACCCGACAGTGCAAGTCGATCGACGAGCAGGGCCCGCATCCACTCGACGTGCCGAGCCACCGTGTAGTCAGACATCTCGGAGGGCTTGTCCGACAGACCCATGCCAACCAGGTCGGGGGCGATGACTCGATAGCCAGCTGCCACGGCCGCAGCGATCTGGTGCCGCCAGATGTAGGACCAGGACGGGTTGCCGTGCAAGAACACGACAACCGGAGCGTCGGCGTCGCCCGCATCGACGAGGTGCATGCGAAGGTCTTGAACATCACCCGCAGGAATCGTGACGAATCGGCTGCCGGTCGGATAATCAGCGATGCCGTCCAGGATCTCGGCAGCTACTGCTTCAGTCGTACGAAGGATCTCCATCAGAACAGCACCCTCACATCAACACCTTGCTCGTGTCGGTCAGCGAGCGGGCGACGTCGTCGAGCGCCGGGTCAGCGATCACCACGTAGTCGGTGTCGCTCTGCACGTAGCCACCGGCCGCGAGCTGATCGGCAACGTCGCGGGAGACGAGGTCGTAGCGGGCCTCGCCAAAGGTGCGGTCGTCACCGATGATTCGATCCTCGATGACGAAACGACCAATCCGGACGCTCTCGACGTCGGCGGCGATATCGGGGGTGTCCGTTTCGGCCACCACTTGGAGCAACATCAACCGGTCGTCAACGGCCCCCGACTCCTGCGGTGGCACCGTATCGCCCTCGACGGGGAAGGTGGCCATCACGATCGTGAAGTCCATGCCCGCCTCCTTGTGATCTTCGTCCTTGCGGAAGTCGGCGTTCGAGGACATCTCGATCATGGCCATCCGGTCGCGGTATTGAGCGATCGCAATGCGATCCCACACATGGGCGTCGCCCACCAGTTGATGGACCACCGGGGCCATCAAGATGAGGCGCGAACCGACCCTGCGGAGGTGCTCGTGTGGTGCGTATTCGTTGTCAGCTTCCATGCCACTGATCGACGACTCGCGACCATCGGCGTACTC